>CAURWB010000001.1:0-82811 GCA_963528245.1 uncultured Campylobacter sp.
GGTTTGGTGCTGAAATTTATAAATTTGGGATTAAAATTTGCAGCGGTTATCGCCGTATTAGAGTTTTGAAGTTAGTTAAATTTGTCGCCAAAGCCGCTTGCGCTGAAATTTATCAAATTTCCGCCATTTCTCGCCAAAACTCAAGCACCTTATCATCGCTGGCCTGGACGAATTTTGCTATTTCTTCCGCGCTCGGTACGGCGTTTTGCTTAGTTGCGCGATATCAACGCTAGCAAGCGCTCTAAAAAATCTCTCAAAATCGCTCGCAACGCGCCTGCCGCAAAGCTCTTCGTCTCCAAGTAGCCACGCATAAATCGCGCCGTCAGCGCAATCAAGCAAAAAAATCCACGGGTCGCCCACGGCAAAAACTATCAAATTCGCAGGGCGCGTATCGCCACGCCACCACTTGCCGCCGTATTCGTCGGTGCAGTTTAGCCGCACAAGCTCGCCCGCGTAGTCGCCGCCGACGCCAAAGCGTACGTTACAAACTTCAAATTCGCCCAAGTCAAATTTATAAACCAGTCGCAAAAACGTAGGCGGAAATTTGACGCCGAGAGTTTCTTGCGCATTTTATAACGCACGCACGGACGCGCTAGAGCCACATTGCGGCGACAGGTCTCATGCCTGTTATGCCCTCTTGCTCCAGAGGCAGGTATATCTCGTCTAGCTCACGAGCGATTTGGTCTAGCTCTAAAAACATGTCTTTTCCTGCATCTAGTTTATCTGAGATTTTTTGTTTCGGTTTTTATGATTTCGCCGTTTTCGCCGTAAAATTTTGTAGTCGCCGTGCCCGCTTTTGCGTCGGTTACGACCTCTTTTACTAGCTCGAATTCCTTTTGTATTTTAACCGCTTCGTTTGGCGGCTTGCCGAGCGATAGGCGCTGGTCTATCACGCTTTTTAGCTTGCCGCTCGGGTAGAAAAACTCAAAAATCAGCGGATCGCCGCCTAGCTGGTATGTGCGGCTATTTAGGCGTCCGTTATCGTCGTATTTTTTCAAAAGTCGTTTCTTTTTTGCCCGTTCGGACGCTGATGAATTCCTTATACGACGGTTTGCCGTCTTTGCGGTATTCGGCTATGTTATTTTCGGTAAAAAAGCCTAAATTTGCGTCGAAGCGTTTGGTTTTTCGGTACAGTTTTAGCGCCTCGCCCGCGTCAAAATCCTCCAGTAGCTCCTTTTCTAGCCCGCTCCACAGGCACCTTTCGGCCGTGAACGCAGGCGCGTTTCGGTGCTCTTTTGAGTACACTTCAAGTAGCACCCAGCGCTCGTTTTTGCGGACGACGAATGAGATTTTTAGCTTTGTGGATGGGTCGTCCGGGATCTTGCGCTTGTACTTCTCGTCCGCTTCGTCGATGACGTAGCGATCCAGCTGCGCGCCGCTCGCGTCTAGCCGGGTGATGTAGAGCCTGTTGCGTATTTTGCCGTTCTCGTCCTTTTCGCCGTTGCGCAGGTCGTGTTTAAAAATATCTCATAGGTTGCGATTTGTTCGTCATTTTGCTGCCGGGGTGCGTAGTTGCCGCCTGCTTGTAGCGAGGTCGCGCAGGTTAAAACGATAAAAAACCTAAATAAATTTTTCATCTATCTCCTTGGGTTTTGCGCTTATGTTGCGGCGGCGACCTTGCGTAAATTTAAAGATCGCGCCGCGTTTGTAATTTTTAAAATTTACTCTCGTGCTTTTGCTATCCGCATTGCCCGCTCGTCAAATTTGCCCGGCTCATCAACTCGGACAAATTTGACTTATCGTTTTCGGTTTTTTGCCGCAATTTTTACCTTGTCGGCGTCGCCTGAGCGCGCTAGCCTTTTACTTCAAAATCGCAAAGCCGATACCGACTTTGTCGGTGTGGCGGTTGTAGTCGATAAGGCTCTCGCCGTATCCCGTGAAGTACTTCACGTAGCCGTAAACGCCGCTCTTGCCAAACGGAAATAGCCAGCCAAGCTCGCCCGCGCCGCGGTTTGTTTTATCAAAATGTAGATTGTTTCGCACCATCGCCGTAAAGACGTGACCGCGGTAAGGCAGGGCGAAATTTATATCCATATTGCCGATGTATTTTTCGATGTCGGGATTATCGTCGCTACCTTTACTCTCTGGTATGCGCGCCCACGCTCGCGGGATCACGACGAGGCTGCCGGCGTAAAGTTTGGCCTCGAGATAGACGCGGTTCCACGAGCGCGACTTTTCGCCGCCCTGGCCGTTACTCTCGTGCAAAAGTCCAGCGCGTAGGTAGTCAAGACTCGGTAGCGCCTCAAATCTCATCGGCACGGTCACGAAAATCTCTGGGCGATAGTTGGTCTCGCGAAACGGCGTAGAGCTCTTAGCCGTCTGCCACCACGAGCTTTGCGAGTAGCCCGCCGAGATCGTTTCGTTCATATCAAATACGTCGTAAAACAGCGGCTTTTGCAGGCTGATTTGAAAAGCGGTCTCAAATCGGCGTCTACCTTCAACGTCATTAAACGCGTAGGTTGCCGGCAGGAGGTAGTTTAGGTGGTGCATTTTTAGGCCCAAAATTTCATCCACGTCGTATGCCTCGCCGCTTTCAAATTTCGCTTTCGGGCGCTCTTTGGAGGCGATCTTTTGCTCCTCTACGGGCGCGTCCGCTACGCTATCTGAGGGCGCGATCACGGAGCGCTCCATGGCGGCAGTTTCGCCGTCCTCGTCCGTAAATATCGCCTTTTTAGCCGCCAGTTTATAAAGCTGCAGGGCTCTTGTTTTGTCGCCTTCGTATTCGAGCTTTGCGGCAGCTTCGTAGAGGCGCTTGGCTTCGTCTTTTGCGGTCGGTTCGGTCAAATTTTCAGCCATATTTTCAGACTGGCCGGCTAAATTTTGCTTCGGCGTTGCAGACTCGCTGGCTACTGAGAAATTTAACAAAATCGCCAGTAAAACGATAATTTTTTTCATATTTTTCCTTCTTTTAAAGCTTGTTCGTAATCGGCTTGGTAGTTGATGTTAAAAAACTCGCCCGCGTTTGCGAACTTTACGATCTTGCAGCGGCAGCGGTCGCGCAAAAGCCCGATCTTGTGCTCGCCCGCGGCAAAAAGCTCGCCCGCCGCGCCTGCTAAATCCCCGCTAAAAAACCCGCAAAGCGAGTGGGTATGCGACTCGTCTGCGGCGATGACCATGTCGTATTCTCCGCTAAATTTATATAGTTCGCGCACGCAGTTTTCGCTAACAAACGGCATATCGGCCGGGACGATAAAGACGCTTTCGTTTGGGAAATTTCTAAGGATACTGTAAAGAGCTAGCATCGGAGAAAAGGCGTCCAGCCTCAAATTTGACGTATCTTGCGAGCAAATTTGAGCTGAGCTTTTTGGCGCACCCTCTTTGTCGCTCGCCTCGGTCAAATTTGACCGCGAGATCTCCTCTGCGTCAGCGTCTTTGATGAGCGGTAGGGGCGGGTCGAATTTGTCAAATTTAGAGCTAACGAATACGCGATCGAAAATCCGCCCGAATTTATGCGCTCCGTAGTGCGTGAGCGTCGCAAATCCGCCAAAAGGTAGCAGCGTTTTGTCGCGGCCCATTCGCGAGCTTTTGCCGCCGGCAAGGATAACGCATGTTTTCATTTTTTTCCTTAATTTAAGTGCGGTATAATAGCATAAATTTGTTTTAAGCGAGCGGTTAAACTCGCCCAGACTAATTAAAATTATTTATCGCCTATGATTTTTCTAACCGCTAAAGCCGCTAAATTTAGCCCAAAACACGCCGTTACGCCCATAAAGCTGCCCAGTTTTACGCATCTTGGCAGTTCGGTCGAAAACACGACGTCAAATTTGCCTTTAAAGCCCGTTTTTTTAAGCTCGGTGCGTATTTTTTTAGCAAACGGGTCGTTGCAGGTTTGCCAGACGGAGGCGACCTTGATCTGCGTCGGGTCTATGCGCTTTGCGCCGCCCATCGAGCTAATGAGCTTTTCGTGCGTTTTTAGCGCGAGCGCGATCTTGGCGGGTACGTCGTCTATGGCGTCGATCACGAGATCAAAGGGCGAGAAATCAAAATTTGCGATAAACTCTGGCGTCATTAGCTCTTGTAGTGCCGTCACGCACTCGTATCTTGCGGCAAATTCGCCGACCTTAACGGCGCCGACCGCTTCGCTGTAAATTTGACGGTTTTGATTGGTTATATCAAAAATATCCTTGTCGATGACGGTGATTTTACCCACGCCCGCGCGAGCCAGCGCATCCGCGCAGATGCCGCCCACGCCGCCCACGCCGCAGATTAGTACGTTTGCGTTTTGAAGCTTTTTAAAATCATCGCCAAACAGCCAGCGAGACCTCGTAAATCGGTCGTTTTGATCCAAAATTTCCTCGCTCAAATTTGATCCTTTAGTGCGGTTTTTAGGCTCTGCAAGCTCGCGTGCGCGGTCATATCAAGCATGATTGGAGTGATCGAGGCAAAACTCTCGCTAAGCACGTTGATATCGGACTCGCCGTTTTGCTCGTAGTCTAAATTCGACGGTTGTCCGAGCCAGTAGTACTCGATGCCGCGCGGGTTGCGGTGTAGCATCGCGTGCGTGGCGTAGCTGCGTCTGCCGGCGGGTACAACGCGGTAGCCTTTAAATTCGCGGGCGGAGACGGCAGGGATATTTACATTTAAAAACTGGCGTGGCGGCAGGGATATTTCGCGGTTTAATACGCGCGGAACGATAAATTTGACGGCTTGCTGTGCGAGCGAAAAGCCTAGCTTTTCGATGCTGTCGTTTTTGTAAAACTGCGAAAACGCGATACTGGGTACTCCTTGCAAAACGCCCTCCATAGCCGCTCCGCACGTGCCCGAGTAGGTGATATCCTCGCCCACGTTTGCGCCGTGGTTTATGCCGCTGATTACTAGGTCTGGTAGTCTTTTATAAAGCGCGTGAAGCGCGAGATAGACGCAGTCTGCGGGCGTAGCGTCGTCGAGTTTGTAAAAATCGTCGTCAAGCTTGATAAAACGAAGTGGTCTAGTAAGCGTCAGTGAATGCGCACAGGCTGATTTTTCGGTACTCGGCGCGACGATGGTAACGCGGGTATCAGGTAGCTCTCTTAGCGCGCTAGCTAAAGCGTGCAGGCCGCTAGCCTCGAATCCGTCGTCGTTTGTGATTAAAATTTCTTTCAAATTTATTCCTTTTTATCACGATTAGCTCAAATTTGACGAGCCCATAGCTTTCAAATTTTTAAAGAAAAGATTTTAGCACAGCTTTTATTATTTAAATTTAAAGTTTTGGCTTATGTTGGATATTGTTTACTTTATATTTTAGTTTTTAAATTTTATTCAAATTTAAGATAGTAAATATACTATAGTATATAACGCCGAAATAGATTGAAATCAATCATAATAAACTGATAACAACTACTGTTATATTTACATAGTATAAAAATAAGCTTTAGATTTAATTTTAATTATATTAGAAAAATAAATGAGAATTTAAGCGAACTAATAATAAAATACCGACCGATAAATAAAGTTAAGTTTTATTTAAATTTACAAAGGAGGTTAGAAAGCCGATTATGGAAAACGCAAAGAAAAAAGCGTCTAAATGGGTCATAGCTTTACTGGCGGTTATCGGACTTACGGGCGGATTTGGGATTTTTACGTTCTTTTTCGCTAATGGTCCTCAGCATCTTACTCACGATCCCGAAGCCTGTATAAACTGTCACGTCATGAACCAAGTCTATGAAGGCTGGTCTAAGGGCGGACATCAACACGTTACGACGTGTATAGATTGTCACATGCCTAAAGAATTCGTAAGCAAATGGCTGGCGAAAGCTAAATACGGCTTCTTGCACGGTTATGCGTTTACTTTCTTGGATAATCCCGTATCGTTTACCGCAAGCGATGAGCAAAAGGAGATCATACAAAACAATTGTATAGAGTGCCATAAGGATTATGCTAGAAATTCAGTCGATCCAAGAGCTATAGGCGATAGCTTGCCTGGCAAACACGGGCAGTATGCTAATGCCAACGAGCCGTTAAAATGCGTATCTTGTCACAGACAAGCCGGACACGCACATAACTTTTAAAACAATCCTAGGAGGAGAATAAATGAAAAATAACAAACTGTTATACGCGGTTACTTTTTTAGTGGCCGTTGCACTCGGTGCGGGCGTACTTGCTCTTTATAACGACATAGCTCATAAAAAAGAGGAGTCAAAAACTTACCCGCTAATGCTAAACAAAGTTAGCGAGCTTGAGCCTGATTTTGAAAAATGGGGCGCAAATTTCCCAAATCAGCTCGATGCTTACAAAAAAATGGAGCATAAAAGCGACGCAAATCCAAAAGGAAGCGAATTTGTAGAAACGGCTTTCGGCGGTGATTTACCTTATAGCAAGATTATTCGCTGGCCTGCGGCTACGGTGTTTTGGAACGGTTATGCGTTCGGCGTGGATTACAGCAAACCGCGAACCCACTACTATTCGCAGATAGATCAGATCGAAACCAAAAGAAACGATAAAGAGTATCTAAACGCTCACGGGCTTCCTGCATTTAAGGGTCAGCCAGGATATTGCGTCAATTGCCACACCGGATATTTAACCGCGCTTCAAGTTGATGGCGATTATAACCTAACTGCCGATCCTACGCCTGCTGCAACTAAGCCTATGCCGTTTTTCGACGTAATGCCTAAAGAGGAAGGCGAAAAGAGAAAAGCCGCGTGGACGAAGATGAACTCTATCCCGTATTTTGACGTCATGAAAAAAATCGCGGCTAAACACGGCGAGAGTATCCACGGATCGCATCTAGGCAGCACCTGTGCGGACTGCCACCACCCGGACGATATGAGCCTAAGAGTAACAAGACCCGCATTCGTAAACGCAATGGTCGCTAGAGGCTACCAAGCCGACGCAAAAAGCGGTATAAAGGCCACCAGACAAGAGATGAGAAGCTACGTTTGTATGCAGTGCCACGTAGAATACTATCCTGCAGGCAAAGAATCCGTTTTAACCTTCCCTTGGAATTTCTGGAAGAAAGACGAGCCGTTTAAGATCGAGAATTTCGACCAATACTATGACGATCAGTTAGCTAAAGACGGTGGATTTAAATTTGACTACATCCATAAAGATACCGGCGCTAAAATCATCAAGATGCAGCACTCAGAAGCTGAGCTAAGCTCAACCGGTAT
Organism: uncultured Campylobacter sp.; assembly: GCA_963528245.1. Taxonomy (GTDB): domain Bacteria; phylum Campylobacterota; class Campylobacteria; order Campylobacterales; family Campylobacteraceae; genus Campylobacter_A. The sequence goes on from CAURWB010000001.1 coordinate 7,086, forward strand.
CCACGGAAGAAGCGGCGTAACGTGCGCAGACTGCCACATGCCGTATAAACGCGCCGGAGCTCAAAAGATCACCGAGCATGAAATTTTAACTCCGCTTGCCGATATAAACGCGGCTTGCAAAACTTGCCACCCGCAAAGCGAACAAGTGCTAAAAGATAGAATTTCATTCGTACAAAATCGCCACGCTTACGAGCTAAGAAACTGCGAAAATGCGCTACTTTCTTTGATCCAAGACATAAAAACGGCCAGAGCCGAGCTAGCTAAGCACGAGAAATTTGCCTCGATCGCCGATGAAAAAGAGAGAAAAGAAGCTATCAGTAAGGCTCTTGAAAAGACTCTTTACTTACACCGCAAAACTCACATCCGCTGGGACTTCGCATTTAGCGAAAACAGCTACGGCTTCCACGGAGACGAAGAGTCGGCTAGGATCCTAGGTCAATGTAAAGAATTTGCTCGCCAAGGACAAACCGAGCTAGTTAACGAGCTTGCGCCTTACGGCATCAGCATCAAGCTAACTCAAGAGGCTACTCCGGTTCCTGCGCCTGCTTCTTTGGGACATAAATATCCTATCGGCGTAGCGCCTACTGAAGCTATGAAAAAAGTTGACGAAGACGTTAAGAACCTAAATTTTAAATAAACCCTAAAACCCAAGGCCTGCGGGCTTTGGGTTTTTAAATTTACGCACTTATCCTTCAAATTTTAAAATCCTAATTTACTTATAAATTTAAATTTTATTGTTTATTTAGCCGTTTTAGGCGATAATCTTCATCAAATTTAAAGGAGAAAATATGCTTAAAAAATTTATTTTTGCTGCACTTGCGGCGAGTTTGGTTTTCGGTGCGCAAGATCTTGCGATCAAAGCAAAACCTGCGTCAAGCATCGAGGAAACTTCGGAAGAGGAATTTGATGAATCGCAAGCGCGCGTAGATGAGTGTATGCAAAAAGATAGCTCGACTGCCGGCATGATACAGTGCATAGATGCAGAATTTGCTATCCAAGATAAACTCCTAAACCAAAATTACAAAAAAGCCATAAGCGTGCTAAACGACGAAAATAAAAAGAAGCTAAAAGATATCCAACGTAAATGGGTGGCTTATAAAGAGGCCAAGTGCCCGTTTGTGCCACCTATGGGTACGCTTTATGCCGTAACGGCCGCCGATTGTTACCTTCAGATGACTAAGGAGCGCGCGAGAGAGCTTGCAAACTTAGCTGAAGACTTTGAGGGTAATCAGTGAGGTTGCTTGTCTCTTGTTTAGAGGCCTCTGCAAATTTGCACTTCGAGCAGGTTTTAGAGCACCTGCCAAAGTGCGAGCTAAAAGGCATTTTCGACGAAAAATTGGGCGAACCTTTTATGCGAAGCTCGGAGTTTTCCGCGATGGGTTTCGTGGAGGTTTTGCCGCTTTATTTTAAGGCAAAACGAGCTATAAAAGAGATGACGCGCCTAGCTGCGCAGTGTGACGCCGTGCTACTCATCGATAGCCCAGCCTTTAACCTACCGCTAGCTAAAGCGATCAAAGAAGCCGGTATCAAAACACCCGTGACCTACTACATCTTGCCGCAGGTGTGGGCGTGGAAGGCCGGGCGTGTGGCGAAGGTCGAGGCGTACTGCGATCATCTGGCCTCGATTTTGCCGTTTGACGGAATGTACTACAATCGTTCGCGCTACGTCGGACATCCGCTGCTTGACGAGCTGCGAGTGCGAAAAAACGAGCTTTTGCAAAGCGGTAAGATCGCTTTTATGCCCGGATCCCGCCGCGCTGAAATTTCGCGACTGATGCCGATTTTTCGCGAGGTAGCGAGCCAGATAGAGGGCAAAGAAAAACTGCTCGTCGTGCCGCCTTTTTTAGCAAACGAAATGCAAATTTACGGCGACGTTAGCGACTTTAGCGTGGTTACGGACGCGCCGCGCGCGCTTTTGCAAAGCGAGTTTGCCTTCATCTGCTCGGGTACCGCGACGCTGCAGGCCGCACTCGTAGGCACGCCGTTTGTGCTAGCCTATAAAGCTAAAGCAATCGACATAATGATCGCGCGGATGTTTGTGAAGCTGCGCCACATCGGGCTTGCAAATATCATGTTTGATTTTATGGGCGAAGCGGCGCTGCACGAGGAGCTACTACAAGAAGAAGTAACGCCAAGCAATCTAATAAAAGCCTACGAGAGCTGCGATAAAGAGAAATTTATCAAAGGCTGCGAGAAGCTGCGAAAATATCTAAAGCACGGTTCTGCGGCTAGCGTAGCGCAAATCATAACAAGTAAAGGATAAAAAATGACCGAACCGATGACGCTTTTCGGATATGAAAAAATCACGAACGAACTAAAAAATCTAAAGACCGTCGAGCGCCCTAATATCGTCGAGGAGATCGACATCGCGCGCAGTCACGGCGACCTAAAAGAAAACGCCGAATACCACGCTGCGCGCGAAAAACAAGCGTTTATTGAGAGCCGTATAGCCGAGCTTAGCGACATAATAAGCCGCGCCAAGGTAATCGACCCCGCAGAATATGAGCATGATAAGGTAAAATTTGGCTCCACGGTCGTCATCATGGACGTAGAAACCGAGCTTGAAAGGACCTACACGCTAGTTGGCACGCCGGAGAGCAACCTAGAGCGCGGTCTCATCTCGATAAACTCGCCTCTAGCCAAACAGCTAATCGGCAAGAGCGAGGGCGACGAGGTCGCGTTAAATTTGCCAAACGGCAGAAGCGACGTCGAGATCGTATCCGTTAGCTATAAGCCGATCAAATTTTAAGCCGATGAGCGCGTTTAAAACCGTTAAATTTACGAGCTCGGCCAGTAAATTTGAGCCGTCAAATTTAACTATGGCGTTTGCCGAGGTTTTCAAATTTGGCTCGCTAAATTTACAACTCATAGCCGCAAATTCGGCGCTGCAAAAAGTAAAATTTGATGCCTGAGCAAATCGTCGTAAAAAGCGGCGCGATCTTTATCGCCGACTCGCACGAAAACGAAAATCGCGAAAGTTTTTGGTATTTTTTATGCGCGCTAAAAAGCGGCGAGATAAAGACGCCGCAGCTGTTTTTGATGGGCGATATGTTTGATTTTTTGGCTAGCGAGTGCGAGTTTTTCGTCAAATTTTACGAGCGATACGTCCGTGCGATCGACGAGCTGGGCGAGAAAATGGAAATTTACTATTTCGAGGGAAATCACGATTTTAACCTGGCAAGGCTTTTTAAAAACGTCAAAGCCTATCCTATCGGCGCTCAGCCGGTTAAATTTACCTCTGAGTGCGGACAGAGCGTGCTTATCGCGCATGGAGATATATTTTTGCCTTTTGTTGCAAAATACGCTTTGAGGTTTTTGCGCGTTAAAATTTTTTTAAAAACGATGAATTTTTTCGATAAATTTTTAAATTTTAGGTTCTCGAAACGAATTTTAAATAAGCTTAAACGAAAAATTTTAGATTATAAAATACCGCATTTTAAGAATTTAGTCGAGGCAAAAATGCGCCGATATAACGCATTTTACGAGGCTGACGTCGTCATTGAGGGGCACTATCACCAAGGCGAACAATACACAATAGGTAAACAAAAATATATAAATGTTCCTTCTTTTGCATGCGAGCAAAGCTATTTTGTAGTAGAATACGACCAAAATATTAAGTTTGCTCGAAAGAGCGTAAAGGTTTAAAATGCTTAACAACGGCACATTAAAAACCGGTTCAAATGAGATGGAGCTTGTTGATTTTCGTATCTTTAAGCAGTCGGGGGACAATGTATACGAGGGTATATACGGCGTCAACGTGGCTAAGGTGCGCGAGATCATCAAGATGCCAAATTTAACCGAGCTTCCCGGAGTACCCGAGTATATCGAGGGGATTTTTGATCTGCGCGGCGTCGTGATACCCGTGATAAATTTAGCCAAATGGATGCAGATAAACGAGCCTAAGGGCGGAGCTATCAAGCCTCGCGTCATCATTGCCGAATTTAGCGGTATATTGATAGGCTTTATCGTCCACGAGGCAAAGCGAATCAGGCGCATAAGCTGGGCGGATATCGAAGCGGCGACTTTCGCCTCAAACGCCGGAACGCTGGATAAAGGCAAGATAACAGGCGTAACTCGCATCGAAAACGACGAAGTTTTGCTCATACTAGACCTTGAAAGCGTCGTCGAAGAGCTTGGTATCTATAGCCCGAAAATGGAAGTAGAGATCGATCAAAGTAAGCTTTTGAGCGGTTTAGCACTAGTGTTAGACGATAGCTCGACGGCAAGAAAACTAGTAAAAGATATGCTAGAAAAAATGGGACTAAAAGTAGTCGAAGCAAAAGACGGCGTAGAGGGGCTTGCTAGGATGGAGGATCTTTACGAGATGTACGGCGATAAGTTAAATAACTTTTTAAGGGTGATTTTGAGCGATATCGAGATGCCTCAGATGGACGGATACCGCTTTGCATCGACGATAAAAGACGATCCGAGATATACGGGAATTCCTATCATATTTAACTCTTCTTTAAGCAACGATTATAGCGAAGCTCAAAGCAAAGAGGCTGGAGCCGCCGCGTATCTAACCAAATTTGACGCATCGCTATTTTATAACGAAGTGCTTCGCGTGATCGAAGCGCACAAGAAATAAGGGGGAAAATCATGGATGATATGAGAGAAATAATGGAAGACTTCCTGGTTGAAGCCTTCGAACTAGTAGAACAAATAGACCATGACCTTATAGAACTTGAGTCAAATCCTGAAGATTTAGAGCTTTTAAATAGAATTTTCCGCGTCGCGCATACGGTCAAGGGATCATCGAGCTTTTTAAATTTCGATATTCTTACTAAGCTTACGCACCATATGGAGGACGTGCTAAACAAAGCTCGCCGAAATGAACTAAAGATAACTCCGGATATCATGGACGTGGTGCTGGAGTCCGTAGATATGATGAAGGGGCTACTCCACGGTATCAGAGATAGCGGTAACGATACGGACGTAGGCATAGAGATAGAAGATATCTGCAAAAGACTAACCGCGATATCTGAAGGCGAAGCCCCGAGTGCGGCCGCTAGCGAGCCTGCTCCCGCAGCGCCAGAGCCTGTGGTAGAGACGCCAAAAGAGCCTGAGCCCGAACCCGTTAGCGATGAGAATTTATCAAATTTAAGCGACGACGAGGTCGAAGCCGAGATAGAAAGACTACTAAAAGTAAGAAAGGCCGAGGATCAAGCAAGGCGAGCTCAAAAAGCAGCAGCAGGCGAAGCGCCAAAACCTGCCGCACCGGCTGCGCCGCAAGCTCCAGCTCCCTCAAATTCGGCTCCGGCTCCAAAGCCCGCTCCAGCAAAGCCTGCCAACAAAAAAGAGGACAAAAAAGTACCCGCTCCATCAAGCGGAGCTAGCGCCGACGAGCAGACTATACGCGTCGAGGTCAAGCGCCTAGATCACCTGATGAATCTGATCGGCGAGCTGGTGCTTGGCAAAAACAGATTGCTCAAAATTTACGACGACGTCGAGGAAAGATATGAGGGTGAGAAATTCCTGGAGGAGCTAAATCAAGTAGTGTCTAGCCTAAGCCTAGTGACTACCGACATACAGCTAGCCGTTATGAAAACGAGGATGCTACCTATCGCGAAGGTGTTTAATAAATTCCCTCGCATGATCCGCGATCTAAGCCGCGAGCTAAATAAGCAAATCGACCTAGAGATCACGGGTGAGGAGACCGAGCTTGATAAATCTATTGTCGAGCAAATCGGCGATCCGCTGGTACATATGATAAGAAACTCGTGCGACCACGGTATCGAAGACGGCGCGACCAGACTAGCCGCCGGCAAACCGGAAAAAGGCACTATCCAGCTAAAAGCCTACAACGAAGGTAACCATATCGTAGTCGAGATCACCGACGACGGTAAGGGACTAGATGCCGATATGCTAAAGGCACGCTCGATAGAAAAGGGCATCATCACCGAGCGCGAAGCCGATACTATGAGCGATAAAGAGGCGTTTGGGCTTATATTTAAGCCCGGATTTTCGACTGCTGCGAAGGTAACTAACGTAAGCGGTCGCGGCGTGGGAATGGACGTCGTAAAGACTAATATCGAAAAGCTAAACGGCATAATCGACATCGAAAGCGAAGTGGGCAAGGGCACGACGATGAAGCTAAAGATTCCGCTCACGCTAGCTATCATACAGTCGCTTTTAGTAGGCGCTCAGGAGGAGTTTTTCGCTATTCCTCTGGCAAGCGTCTTAGAGACCGTGCGCGTGCCGATCGACGATATCTATACGATCGACGGCAAAAACGTGCTCAGACTACGTGACGAGGTGCTTTCGCTGGTTAAGCTATCTGATATCTTTGGCGTCAAACAGGTCTTTGATGGCGGAGATCAGACATACGTGGTCGTTATCGGCGTAGCGGAAGCAAAGCTTGGCATCATCGTAGATAGCCTCGTAGGGCAAGAGGAGATCGTCATAAAATCAATGGGCGATTATCTGCAAAATATCCCTGGAATCGCCGGTGCAACGATAAGAGGCGACGGACGCGTAACGCTCATCATCGATGTAGGTATGATGATGGAGATGGCAAAAGATATAAAAGTAGACATAAAAGCTAGCATGGAATCCTCAAAAAGCGTCAAAGAAAAACCGAGCGATTATAAAGTGCTGATCGTCGACGACTCGAAGATGGACAGAACCATAATGCAAAAATCGCTAGCCCCTCTTGGCGTAACGGTGATCGAGGCCACCAACGGCGTCGAGGCTCTAGCTATCGTAAAATCTGGCGAACACGCGCTTGATGCGATGCTAATCGATATCGAAATGCCGCGAATGGACGGCTACACGCTAGCAGGCGAAATTCGCAAGTACTCAAAATATAGAAATTTGCCGTTAATAGCCGTAACTTCAAGAACGTCAAAAACCGACAGGCTAAGAGGCGTGGAGGTAGGAATGACTGAGTATATAACTAAGCCGTATTCGTCTGAGTACCTTGAAAACGTAGTTAGAAAAAATATCAAACTAATAGGATAGAACATGAACGACAAACTAAATCAGGTTCTAAAAAGACAAAAAAGACAGGTGATAGACCCGAGTGAAAAAGAGCGCGAGGAGATCGTCCAACTAGTAGGTTTCATCGTAGGCGACGAGGAGTATGCGATACCTATTTTAAATATCCAAGAGATAATTAAGCCGATCGAATACACTCGAGTACCTAGCGTGCCTGAGTATGTTTTGGGCGTATTTAACCTGCGTGGTAGCGTCATCCCACTAATCGACTTGAGAAAAAAATTTTCTCTAAATGCCGCAAAACCGAGCCCAAGCACGAGGTACATCGTGATGAAAGAGGGAGATAATGTTGCGGGATTTGTGATTGATAGGCTAACGGAAGCTATCAGGATACAGCAAAATAGAATCGATCCGCCGCCTGAAACGCTTTTAAAAGACAAAGGCATGATTTACGGTATCGGCAAAAGAGACAATAATATCCTTACTATTTTAAAAGTCGAAGCGTTGCTAAAACGCGATTTCTAGGGCTAAATTTGATAAAGCTTTGCGTATTTGATTTTGATTCGACCCTGATGGACGGCGAGACGATAGATTTTTTAGCCGCAGCAAACGGCGTAGGCGATGAAGTTAGCGAGATAACGGCAAAAGCGATGGCGGGCGAGCTTGATTTTTTTGAGAGCTTGACGCGCCGAGTGTCGCTTTTAAAGGGGCTTGAGCTTGCTAAGGTAGATAAAATTTGCTCTAATTTGCCGCTCATGCCAGGAGCCGCCGAGCTAATCGCGCATCTAAAAAGCAAAGGCGTCAAGGTCGTAGTTTTTAGCGGAGGATTTCACGAGGGCACCGATAGAGCGCAAGAGAAGCTCAAATTTGACGCTAGTTTTGCAAACATCCTGCACCACAAAGACGGCATCCTAACCGGACTCGTGGGCGGCGAGATGATGTTTGGCTTTTCAAAGGGCGCGATGCTCGTAAATTTGCAAAAAATGCTCGGTATCTCAAAAGAACAGACGATGAGCGTAGGCGACGGCGCCAACGACCTATCAATGTTTGAGCATTCGAATTTAAAAATCGCGTTTTGCGCGAAGCAAATTTTAAGGCAAGCGGCAACTTGTTGCGTGGATAAAAAAGATTTGCGCGAGATCATAAATTTGATATAAAAAGGCGAGAAAAATGTTTAATAACGATATAAATTTTTCACTGTGGTGTGACTTTATCGAGCGCGACTTTTTGCAAGACGAGTTTGAAAATTTACTTCAAATAGGCGCTATTAACGGCGTGACCTCAAACCCGTCCATCTTTAAAGCCGCGTTTTTGTCGGACTCCTACAAAGACGTCATCGGCCAAATGGGCAAAAAATATCCAAAGGCGCTTTACGAGGCGCTCGCGGTGCAAGATATCAAGATAGCCGCGACCAAGCTTTTGAGGTATTACGCAAACGGCGACGACGGGTTTGTTAGTATTGAGGTCGATCCTAGCTTTTGCGATAATGCAGCGGCTACGGTGGATGAGGGCGCTAGACTGCATGCAGAAATCGGCATGCCAAACGTCATGATCAAGATCCCTGCAACAAAAGCGGGTTTTGAAGCTATGAGCGCTCTAACCGCGCGCGGTATCGCGGTAAATGCGACGCTAATTTTCTCGCCTGAGCAAGCCGTAGCGTGTTTGGACGCTTTTGAAGATGGCGTAAAGGCTTATGAGAAGAAATTTCCGCTAACGCCGCTACCAAAAAGCGTGATTAGTATTTTTGTTAGCAGGTTTGATCGCTTGCTAGATGAAAAGATGCGTGAAAACTCGCTACCGACGGGTCAAATCGGCATCATGAACGCGACTAAAATTTACAAAATCATAGAAAACAGAAGCTTGCCGACGACGCGCGCGCTATTTGCTAGCACTGGCGTTAAGGGCGATGAGTTGGCAAAGGATTATTACGTAAAAGAGCTTATGTATCAAAACTCGGTAAATACGGCCCCGCTTGATACTATCAAGGCCTTTATAGCGGGCAAAAACGAACCAAAAACAGCTGTTAGCGACGATAGTATAGAGAAATTTTTCGGCGTGGTAAAAAGAGCCGATATAGACATGGAGAAGGTTTACAAAGACTTGCTAAACGACGGCTTAAAGCAGTTCGTGACGGCATTTGAAGATATAATGAAAGCGCTTAAATGAAGCCTTTGAGATTTACCTCGTCGCAGCAAGAAGATGCAATGGACTACGAGCCTATCGGTTCTAGTATTAAATTTGACACTCAAGACGATGAACTTGAGCGTATTATAAATCTAAGAGCGAATGCGGTAAAAAACGATATACAAAAAATAAGAGATAAAAATAAAGAAGATTCGCAAGAAGAGCAAATAATAGAGCTAAAATCTGAAAAAGATGAGCAGAAGATCGGCGAAGTTACAGATAAAAATTTGAGCGATCATGAGCCGGTGTTTAAATTTGGACAAAATTTTGATTTTGAAAACCTGCCTGCGCTCAAACCCATAGACGACGAGCCCGTAAAAATCAAAGAAGCGGCGGAAACCGTCAAATTTGACGGTTTTATCGAGCCCGGTGATTTGGAGGCAAAAAAACACGAGTTAAGCGAAAATCTCCAAGCTATCAACGAAGCACTGAGCGAAATAGACGCACTGGACGAGATGTCGCCAAAAAAAGATGAGTTTGACGAGACTGCGAAAGCTACGGCGCAAGAACAGTCGATTTGTGATGAAACGCCGGATGTAAAATTTGGCGGAGATAACGTAAGTTTGGATGATTTAGGTATTAAATTTACTCAAGAAGAGGTCGGCATGCAACAGCACCCTAGCGAAAAGGATCAAATTTTAGACTTTTTTCAAAACGAATTTAGCATAGTTCAAGATGAAGAAAATAAAGATATAGAGGATAAAATCGGCACAATCAATAACGATGGCGCCAGCGACAAAAACGAGATAAACGCAATCCCTGTGCAGCCGAATTTAAACGTTGGTTTTGGAGACGATCGGCAAAATAAAGAGCAAAAAAATATCGACGAATCCATAAATTTGCGTGAATCGCAAGCGCAAAATTTAGAGCCGAATTTCGCACAAATGCAAACTGCCGCAAATAAAGTTGCGGCGCAAGCGCAAACTATAAATGATAAGCAAGAAAAGCAAACAAATACATTAAAAAAACCTGAAGCGCGACCGGTTAAATACAAGGACAGGGCGGCGCTTTTAGCCGAGCTTGGCATCGGTATGGAAGATGAAACTTTCGGGGCGCCGATTAGAACCACAGTGCTGCAGAGCGACGAAGAGAACGAAAAAAAAGCCGAAATGAAGGTTATACTGGATGGGTATCTAGCAAAACTTATCGAGCTTGGCGGTAGCGACTTGCATGTAAAATCCAACAAAGTAGTTCGCGGTAGATTTAACGGCGAGATATTTACGATGGGCGATAAAATTTTAGATTACGACAACTCGATATTACTTGCAAAGGAGATTTTAGGGGCGAATTATTATAATCTTATGAAAAAAAAGAGCGTGGATTTTACATATAAATTAAACGACGACTACCGTTTCCGTTCAAACGTCTTTTTGCAAATGGACGGCGTATCTTTCGTATTTAGAACGATTCCGACGAAAATTCCTACGATGTCGGAGCTTTTGTTGCCGCCGGTTATTGAAAAGCTTTGCAATAAAGTAAATAGAGGTATCGTCCTAGTAACGGGACCTACCGGTAGCGGTAAAACGACGACACTAGCTAGCATGATAAACCACCTAAATCACACGAAAAACTACCACATCGTCACTATCGAAGATCCGATCGAGTTTATATATAACGACGACAAAAGCGTAATAAATCAGCGCGGTATCGGCCAAGACGTCGATAGCTTTGCCGACGCGTTAAGAGCCTCTTTGCGTGAGGATCCGGATGTTATATTTGTGGGCGAGATGAGAGACCTGGAGACTGTTAGAACCGCGATAAACGCTGCGGAAACCGGCCACTTGGTGCTTGCTACGCTTCACACGCTTGATGCTAAAGAAACTATCGGCCGCGTTATAAATATGTTTCCTAAAGAGGAACAAAACCGCATAAGGATGACCTTTGCCTCGGTTGCGGAGGCTATCATATCTCAGCGCCTTGTCGTGACTACGGCCGGCAAACGCCGTGTTGCTTGCGAAATAATGGTAAAAAACATAAGAATAAGAGATATGATCTTAGAAGATAGAGATAGCGAAATTTACGATGCGATAGAACAAAGTAAAAATACCTACGGAATGCAGACCTTTGAGCAGCATTTGCTTGACATGTATACTTCGGGAATCATTACAAAAGAAGAAGCGCTAAAAAGCGCCAGTAGAAGGGAAAACCTCGATATCAAAATCAAGAGCGCTGACCTTGCTAAAAAAAGAGCTATGGTTGCCTCTATCGAAGAGGATGCCGAGCTTTTAAAAGAATTTCAAAGCGAAGTTATTGCGCTCAAAGATATCAAGTAAGGCGAAATTTATATAAATTTGGGTATCATCGGCTTCTATTTTTCAAGAAAGGAAAACGATGTTAGAAGGTATCGTTAGAGAGAGTATCGGTAAAAAGGCGTCAAAAGCCTTGAGAAGAGATGGTTATCTAATCGCCAACATTTACGGCAAGGGATTAGAGAACGTGCAGGCCGCTTTTAAAATCAATGATTTTATAAAAGAGGTTCGCAAAAAAGAGAGCCTTGCGTTTGACGTAAAAGTAGGCGGAAAAACCTTAAAAGTCGTAGTAGTCGAATACCAAAAAGACCCTGTGACAAACGCGCTAAAACACGTTGATTTAAAGGTTGCGCTTCCAAGAGTCGTCTCAAAGTATATGATTCCGGTTAAACCTTATGGAACTCCTGTGGGTCTAAAAAATAAAGGCGTTTTGATCGTCTCAAAAAGACGCTTAGCCGTAAAATGCACGGCTGAAAATTTGCCGAATTCATTCGACATAGACGTTAGCGGTCTTGATATAGACGACACTGTCCTAGTGCGCGATATAACCGTTCCTGCGGGCGTTACTATGATCGATGCTGACCGCGTAGCGGTTCTAGGCGTAATAAAAGCTAAATAAGGCTAGCCTTGATACTCATAGTTGGACTGGGGAATCCCGGTCCCGAGTACTCCAAAACAAGACACAACGTCGGCTTTATGCTGATAGATAGACTCAAAAACTCAAATTTTACAGATGTAAGCTCGACCAAATTTCAAGGCGAGCTGTTCAAATTTCAAAATTTGCTTTTTTTAAAGCCAACTACTTTTATGAACCTAAGCGGACGAAGCGTAAAAGCCGTCGCAGATTTTTACAAGCCTGAGCGCATTATCGTGATTCACGATGACCTTGATTTAAATTTCGGCGTCGTTAAATTTAAAAAAGGCGGCGGAAACGGCGGGCATAACGGGCTAAAATCAATCGACGCGTTAATGGGTGCAGACTACGAGCGCGTGCGTATCGGTATCGGTAGAAGCGCGCATAAAGGCGAAAGTGCGGTAACTGGCCACGTACTTGGCGAATTTAACGCAGAGGAAAAAGAGGGATTGGAAAAAATTTTGGACTACTGTGAAAACGCGCTAAATGAGCTTATAAAAACTGATATCGACGCCGTTTCGCAAAAATTCTCAACCAAAAAAGGTATTTTGTGAGAGGGTTAAATTTGGTATTTGCGACTTTTGCGGTTTCTCAAATTTTGCGGCTTTTTAAAGCGCTAAAAAATCGGTTAAATTTAAAGCCAAAATTTAAAACCGTGCGCCAAATTCTCTTTACAGCAAATTTTATAAATTTACTTAAAAATTTTACTATCAAATTTATAAAATTTACGAAAAAAACGGTTTTTTCACAGACTCGTCTTTTATCCAGAGCGGTATTTTTATTAAATTTCATGCAAAAAACAAAGCTGTTTAGATTTGATACTTTTGATAGCGCCGCTCTTGTCCGCCGCCCCGCGTGCGCAAAATTTGATTTAAAAGGCCATAAATGAACCTTTACGCGCGTTACGTCGGCTGGCTTTATTTTAAATATTTCATGATTTTATTCATCGCGCTCACGCTTTTTTACGTCGGTATAGATATCCTAACCAACCTAAAAGACATGCCCGCAAGCGCGAACCTAAAGCTGCTTTATTTTGGCCTTACCTCGCTCACGGCGGTAAACTACGTCCTGCCACTCGCGCTCATTTTTGCGTTGATAACTAGCAAATTTAGCATGATTCGCAGCAACGAGCTCGTGAGCTTTTATGCGCTGGGTATCGATAAAAATCGCCTGATCAAGCCGCCTTTTTATATCGCGCTTGCCATCACGTTTATTTACGTCGGGCTAAATTTCACACCTTTTGCCTACGCCTACGAGTACGGGCGAAACATCGTGAAACTCTCGAATTTATCGCGTACGAGTTCGGATATTTTCTTAAAATTCGAAGGCAAATTTGTCTATGTGGATAGCCTAAATCCTATTAGCGGCGAGGCAAAAGACGTGCGGATATTTGACATAGACAGCAGCAACTTGCGCAGCGCTACCTTTGGCGAAAGCGGGAAGTTTATAGACGATGCGTGGCTTTTAAAAAATGCTAAAATCGTAAATTTGCCGCAAAATATTAAGCTTGGCGAAAAGGGGCTTGATATCAAAACGCCAAGCGAGCTAAAAACGCTTGAAAATTTTAAACCAAAAACAATAGAAAGCGCGTCAGCGGAGAGCTCGGCGATCACGATTCCTGATGCAGTGGATTATATTTTGGCGTTTAAAGACGAAGGTATCGGGCTAAATTCGACCAAAACTACGCTTTATAACCTCGCTTTTGCGCCTTTTTTTGCGCCGTTTATGGTGCTCATTATTTACTATTTTTTGCCGATTACCGGACGATTTTTTAATCTCGCCTTAAAAAGCTTTATCTTCACAATCGCCTCGCTTTGCGTCTGGGGTGCGCTTTTTGTGATGATGAGATTTGCTAGAAACGGCGTCGTCTCGCCCGAGGTCGGCGTGCTTTTACCGATTATTTTACTTGGTGCTTACGCTTTTTATCTGCGTTTTGGGAGTCGTTAAGAGAGATTTAGGCAAAATTTCTGTAAAATCTAACTATTTTTAAACAAGGTCGGTTATGGATTTTACGAATTTAGCGCAAAAATACGGCACCCCTCTTTACGTTTACGATTTTGACTACATGGCACACCGCTACGAAGCGCTAAAAAACGCGTTTCACGCTAGAAAATCTCTCGTATGCTACGCCGTTAAGGCAAACTCAAATTTAAGCGTTTTAAAATTTTTAGCCGGGCTTGGAGCCGGGTTTGACTGCGTGAGCGTGGGTGAAGTTAGGCGTGCGCTGCTAGCGGGCGCTAAAAGCTATCAGATCATCTTAAGCGGCGTGGGCAAGCGCGACGACGAGCTTAAATTTGCGCTGGAAAATGAAATCTTGATGATAAATTTAGAAAGCGAGGCTGAGATGAACCGCTTGGAGGATATCGCAAAGCAGCTCGGCAAGCCCGCTCGCATCAGTATCCGCGTAAATCCCGATATCGACGCTAAAACTCACCCCTATATCTCGACCGGACTAAATGAAAATAAATTCGGCGTAGATCTGCAAACGGCAAAAAAAATGTACCTTCACGCCAAAAACTCGCCGCATCTAGAACCGGTCGGTATCCACAGCCACATCGGCTCGCAGATAACCGACATCAAGCCCGTTATCGAAGCGGCAAAGATCGTGGCAAATTTGGCTCGTGAGCTAAAAGCGGCGCAAATCGACATCAAATTTTTTGACGTCGGCGGCGGCATAGGTATCGTTTATGGCGACGAGAGCGAGCCTGATCTATACGAATACGCGCAGGGTATTTTGGCAAATTTAAGCGGCCTGGACGTTACGGTAGTTTGCGAGCCGGGACGCTTTATCGTCGGCAACGCGGGATATTTTCTAACTAGCGTGCTTTACGAGAAATTTAACAAAGAAAAGCGCTTTGTGATCGTAGACGGCGCGATGAACGACCTTATCCGCCCGAGTCTTTATCAAGCTAGGCATAAAATTTTTGCTCTTAGCGGCGGCAAGACTCTTTGCGAGTGTAAAAAAGAGCAGCTTCTGGAGCTAAAATTTGCCCCTTGCGACGTTGTCGGGCCGATATGCGAGAGCGGCGACTTCCTCGCAAAAGATCGAAATCTACCGCCGCTAAACCCGGGCGACCTCGTCGTTATCAAATCAGCCGGCGCATACGGCTTTGCGATGAGCAGCAACTACAACACTCGTGGGCGCGCCGCGGAAGTTGCGGTAAAGGGCGGCGAAGACTTTTTGATAAGACGCCGCGAGAGTTTTGAGGACGTAGTGGCGCTGGAGCGCGAATTTCTAGGCTAAGGAGCGAAAATGCAAAACATAAACGACCTTAGAAGCGAGATAGATAAGATTGACGACGAGGTGCTAAGACGCCTAAACGAACGCATGAATTTCGTGCGAAAGATTGGGGAGCTAAAGCAAACCAGTGGCAGCGCGATCTACCGCCCCGAGCGCGAAAGAGCTATCCTAAACCGCCTCGAGGGGCAAGACTCCGCATTTTTAAATAAAGCTGCGATCGAGGCGATTTATCTTGAAATTTTTGCCGTCAGTAGAAACCTCGAAATGCCCGAAAAAGTCGCCTATCTGGGGCCTGAGGGCACCTACACGCATCAAGCCGCCGAGAGCCGTTTCGGTGCTATGAGCGCGTACCTGCCGTTAGCTAGTATCGAGGCGGTTTTTACGAAACTAAAACACAAAGAGGCCAAATACGGCGTCGTGCCGATAGAAAACAACACAGAAGGCGCGGTGGGCGCGACGCTAGACTGCCTCGGACGGTTTGATAGCGTCAAGGTCGTGGCTGAAATTTACATGGATATCCACCATATTTTTGCGAGCAAGTGCGAAAATTTAAAGGACATCAAGCGCATCTACTCGCACCCGCAAGGCTACAATCAGTGCCGCAAATTTCTAGACGATCATATGCTTGCATCAGTCGAGTTTATCCCGGCAAAATCAACCGCGCAGGCCGCGCAGCTAGCCGGCAGCGAGCCAAACTCGGCTGCCATCTGCTCTAAGATCGCCGCAAAGCTTTACGGCGTGCCGATTTTGTTTGAGACGATCGAGGATAACGCCGCAAACCGCACGAGATTTTTTATCTTAAGCGATTTCAAAAACGAGCGCGCGCAAAGAAATAAAACATCCATCTTAGCAAAGACCGAGCACCGTCCCGGCGGGCTAGTGGAGCTGCTACTAGCCTTTAGAGACGAGGGTATAAACATAACCAAACTAGAGAGCCGCCCGATAAAACAACGCGAATTTAAGGCGAATTTTTATATAGATTTCGAGGGGCACATCGACGACGACAACGTCCAAAAAGCGATACAAAAAGCGATAAGCTACGGCCACGAGATCGCGTGGCTAGGAAGCTACGTCGCGTGGGAGGAATGAGATGAAATTTAACGAAAATTTGGCAAATTTAGTGAGCTACGAGGCGGGCAAACCTATCGAGCTAGTCGTGCGCGAATATGGCATTGACGCGAAAGACGTCATCAAGCTAGCCAGCAACGAAAACCCGTACGGCACGAGCCCTGCGGTAGTAAAAGCAGTCGGCGAGATAGTAAACAAAATGCATCTTTACCCCGACGACAGCTACTTTGGGCTAAAGGCCGCGCTAGCGAGCAAATTCGGCGTCAGCGAAAAATCTATCGTAATAGGCTCTGGAAGCGATCAGGTAATAGAATTTGCCGTGCACGCAAAGGCAAACGCAAACAAGGGAATTTTAACTGCGGGCATAACATTTGCGATGTATGAAATTTACGCTAAAGCTGCAGGCGCGAAGGTCTTTAAAACAAAGAGCAAAGAGCATGACTTGGGCGAGTTTTTGCAAATTTACAAGGCTAAAAAAGACGAGATCGGAGTAGTATTTTTGTGCGTGCCAAATAACCCGCTGGGAGGCTGCCTAGACGCCGAGGAAATCTATAAATTTTTAGAGCAGATTGACACCGATACGCTCGTGGTTATCGACGGCGCATATCAGGAGTTTGCTAAATTTAAAGACGCGAAAAAAGAGATAAGACCGCGCGAACTCATAGTTAAATTTCCAAACGCGATATATCTAGGCACGTTTTCTAAGGCTTACGGCCTTGGCGGTATGCGCGTAGGATACGGCATCGGCGAAGAAAGCGTGATGAGCGAGCTGGGCAAACTAAGAGCGCCTTTTAATATAACGACGCTTAGTTTAAAAGCGGCTATCGAGGCGCTAAAAGACGAAGAATTCGTAAAAATGACGCTTGAAACAAATTTTAAAGAGATGAAAAAATATGAAGATTTTGCCGATCTTCACGGCATAAAGCGTCTGCCGAGCTTTACGAATTTTATAGTTTTTGAATTTGAGCGTCAAAACGCGAGCGAGCTTGCTCAAAATCTGTTAAAAAAAGGTATAATTTTACGTGATCTAAAAGGTTACGGATTAAACGCGGTTCGCATAACGATCGGACTGCCTAGTCAAAACGACGTAGTTTTAAAACAAATTGGGGGAAATTTAAAGTAAATGGATTTCAAAACCGCAATTCAACAAATCGGACAGGTCTATCACAACCTCTCGTTAAGACAGCGCCTAGTCGCCGCGGGCTCGGTCGTGCTCGTGGTCGGTTTTTTAGTGTTTTTGAGCATTCACAAAAGCTCAAACGAAAACTACGACGGCTATAGCGTACTTTTTGAAAACACTTCCGCCGCAGACTCTGCGCTAATAATCCAGCAGCTTGAAAAAGATAAGGTAAAGTATAAAATTTTAAACGAGGGCACGATTTTGGTGCCAAACTCGGACGTTTACCGCGAGAGGATCTCGATCGCGTCGCTTGGGATTTTAAAGGACGGTAAGGTTGGATTTGAGATTTTCGATAAGCAAGAATTCGGCGCGACGGATGCCGAGCAAAAGGTTAAATTTCAGCGCGCGCTCGAGGGCGAGCTAGCTCGCACGATCGAAAGTCTAGCGCCGATAAATAAAGCCATCGTGCGTATCGCAATACCCAAAGAAACGATTTTTACCGAGCGAGCCACGCCACCAAGCGCCTCTATCGTGTTGAATTTAAAAGACGGACAGAGCTTAAATTTAAAACAAATCACGGGCATTAAAAATTTAGTCGCCGCAGCGGTGGCAAATTTAAAACCAGAGCAAGTAAAAATCGTAAGTCAAGACGGAGTACCGCTAGGTGAGGAGGACGGCGAATACGATAGCGATCAGATTACGCAACAAATCCGCTATAAACGTGACGCCGAGCACAATCTCGAAGAAAAAATCATAAACGTCCTATCGCCTATCGTGGGCGGCTCGGATAAGGTCGTAGCCAAAGTAACGATAGACTTTGACTTTGCTAGAAAAGATAGCCAAAGCGAGACCTTTGATCCAAACTCCGTAGCTAGAAGCGAACAAAACGTCGAAGAAAAACGCCAAGGTAGCAAAGAAGCCGAAGTACAAGGCGTGCCGGGAGCCGTGAGCAACATCGGTCCGGTTGAGGGCCTGCAAGACGGTAAAATGAAAGAGCTATACTCAAAAAGCTCATCTACGACAAACTATGAAATTTCAAAAAAAGTCGAGCGCGTCAAGGATCAATTTGCTAAGATAAACCGCCTAAGCGCCGCGGTCGTCGTGGATGGAAAATACGAAAATAAAAAAGACGAAAAAGGAAATCCGACTAGCGAAATAGCCTACGTACCGCTTGATAAAGAGCAGCTAGCGCGTATAGACGCTCTTATTCGCCAGTCTATCGGCTTTGATCAAAACAGAGGCGACGAGGTCACGGTTAGCAACTTTGAGTTCCAGCGTCAAGACGGACAGACGCCGGCTAGCAAAGTTCAGTCCTTTTTCGAGCTTTACGTAGTGCCGTTTTTGCCTATCTTAAAGTATCTTTTTGTAGCGATCTTACTATATGTATTCTACAAGAAAGTCATTACGCCGTTTATGACCAAAATGCTTGAGGACGTAAAAGAAGAAGAGATCGATCTATCCGAAAATGAGGTTCAGCTCGAGGATAGCGAAGATACGCTGGAGAAATTTCAAGCGGCTAGGAAAAAGGTTGAGGAGCAGCTGGGTATTGGAGATAACTTTAACGAGGACGACCTGCGCTACGATGTATTACTAGAAAAGATGAAACTAGTCGTTCAAGATCGCAGCGAAGAGATAGCCGTATTGCTTCAAGATATGATAAAAAACGATTCTGACTTTAGCAACCGTAAGGACTTTTAATGGCAATAAAGTTAAATGAACAACAAAAGATGATTTACGACGACCTTTCGATGCCCGAAAAGGTCGCTATTTTGCTTATTCAGCTAGGCGAGGACGTTACGACGCTACTGTTTTCGCATATGGAGGTTGACGTCATAACCGAAATTTCGCGCTATATAGCTACCGCAAAAAGCACGGATAAAAGCGTAGCTGCTGCGGTTTTAGAAGAATTTTACGCTCTCATGCAGTCAAATCAATATATGAGAAGCGGCGGCTTAGAGTACGCAAAAGAAATTTTATACCGCACCTTTGGTCCTGAAGCCGCGCAAAAGATACTCGACAAGCTCGCAAAAAGCATGGAAAACACAAAGAGCTTCGGCTATCTTACTAAGGTCAAGCCTCAGCAGCTTGCGGACTTTATCGTTAACGAGCATCCGCAGACTATCGCGCTTATTTTGGCGCATATGGACTCGACTAGTGCGGCCGAAACGCTTTCGTTTTTTAATAACGAGCTTAGAAGCGAGGTTGTCGTGAGAATGGCAAATTTGGGCGACATCAGCCCGTCCATAATCAAACGCGTTTCAACGGTGCTAGAAGGCAAACTAGAGAGCCTCACGTCCTACAAGGTCGAGGTCGGCGGACCAAGGGCCGTGGCGGAGGTGTTAAATCGCCTCGGACAAAAAGCTTCAAAAGCTACGATCGAATATATCGAAGACGTCGACGATAAGCTCGCTACGACGATCAAAGAGCTTATGTTTACCTTTGAGGATATTAACACCCTCAATCAAGCAGCTATCCGCGAAATACTTAAAAACGTCGATAAAAAAGACCTCATGGTCGCTCTAAAAGGCAGCGGCGACGCATTGAGAGATAAATTTCTCTCCAGTATGTCTCAGCGCGCCAGCGACTCGTTTAAAGAAGAAATGCAGTTTTTGGGAGCGGTGCGCGTAAAAGACGTCGAAGAGGCGCAGCGCCGCATAGTAGAGCAGGTTCAGGCCTTAGCCGAAAGCGGGGCGTTCCAAATAGGCGAAAGCGATGAGATGATAGAATGAAAAGTAGCGTAATAACAAATGAGCGCTCAAAAGAGCACTTCGTAGAAAACTATCGGTTTAAAATTTTGGGTCAGGAAAAAAGAAGCGAGGATACACACTCGGCCCACGAAAGCGAATCCGGCCGCGCGACCGAGCATAATGAACGAGCCTTGAGCGGCGGGCAGGAGGGCTCAAATTTAGGCGAAGCAAAAGAGCAGGGCGGGCATTTTAAGCCTGAGTCAAGCTTCATCGAGGAGCTGCTAAAACGCACCGACGAGATGAGCGGCAATATGATAAAGCTGCAAATGCAAATCGAAAATCAAGAAAACGAATTTGCTAAACGCCTAGAGAGCGAGATCCAGCGTGCTAAAGAAGACGGCATAAAGCAGGGCAGAGACGAGGCGGCGGCTAAATTTGACGAGGAGCTAAGGGCGCTTGAGAGTAGATATCTTGGCTCTATAAATAAGCTTGAAGAGCAGGCGGCTAAATTTGAAAGCCTCATCGCATCTAGCGAAGTGCAGCTACCCGCCACTGCAGTCGAGATCGCAAAAGAGGTCGTGAAAAAAGAGATTTCTCTAAATTCGGCAAACATCGCCGCAGCAATATGCAAAGAGCTTTTTAGCGAGATAAAAGACGCCAAAGAGGTGCAGGTTAAAGTAAATCCGAAAGATTACGAGTTTATCAAAGAAAATTTCTCCGGTCAAAACGTAAAAATTTCTGCCGACGAAGCCATCAGCGCAGGCGGAGCGATAGTGCTTAGCGACGCGGGTAACCTCGAGGGCACGATCGAAGCTAGACTAGAAAAAATCAAAAAGATAATAGGACAATGATAGACGTAAAATCTATGAATATGGAGGAGCTCGAAGCGCTTTGCGGAAAGCTCCGTGATAAAATTTTACAAACCGTCAGCGCAAACGGCGGGCATCTGAGCTCAAACATCGGCGCGGTCGAGCTTATCGTCGCGATGCACTATGTTTTCGACGCCGCAAAAGATCCGTTTATATTTGACGTTAGTCACCAGAGCTACGCGCACAAGCTAATCACGGGGCGCTGGGATAAATTTGACACGCTTAGAAAATTCGGCGGTATCAGCGGCTACACTAAGCCCTCTGAGAGTAAATACGACTACTTTATCGCAGGCCACAGCTCCACCTCGATCTCGCTAGCAGTCGGCGCATCAAAGGCGATCAAACTAAAGGGCGAGGATCGCATCCCAGTGGCCTTTATCGGCGACGGCTCGATGAGCGCGGGTATCGCGTACGAGGCGCTAAATGAACTGGGAGATATCAAAAACCCCTGCGTCATCGTCCTAAACGACAACGAGATGAGCATCAGTAAGCCCATCGGCGCCTTTAGCAACTACCTCTCGCAGATGATGGCCGGGCCGCTATATCAGAAGTTTAAAAGCCGTGTAGAGAAATTTTTGAGCTATATGCCAGACGGCGCCGCGTATATGGCGCGCAGGATGGAGGAGGGCATTAGGATCTTTACGCCCGGGATGTTTTTTGAGGAGCTGGGGCTTGAGTATATCGGCCCCGTAAACGGCCACGATGTGAGGGCGCTTATCGAGGCATTTAGCGTCGCAAAAGGTATGAAAAAGCCCGTCGTCGTGCACGCTCAGACGCTAAAGGGTAAGGGCTACGAAAAGGCCGAGGGGCATCTGGCTAGCTGGCACGGCGTGAGCCCGTTTGATCTACAAAGCGGCGAAGCTATCAAAAAATCAGCCGCCAAATCGGCCACCGCGCTCTTTGCGGAAAATTTGACCGAGCTAGCGAGCGAGCATAAAAATATCGTCGGAGTGACCGCCGCGATGCCTACGGGCACGGGCATAGACGCTCTTATGGAGAGGTTTCCGGATAGATTTTGGGACGTCGCGATCGCTGAGCAGCACGCCGTCGCCTCTATGGCCGCGATGGCCAAGGAGGGCTTTAAGCCGTTTATCGCGATTTATTCGACCTTTTTGCAGCGGGCGTTTGACCAGGTCGTGCACGACTGCGCGATCATGAATCTAAACGTCGTCTTTGCGATGGATCGCGCGGGTATCGTCGGCGAGGACGGCGAGACGCATCAGGGCGCGTTTGACGTGAGCTATCTAAATTTGATCCCGAATTTGACGATTTTCGCGCCTCGCTGTGCCGATAGTTTTAGGCTCGCGATGCGTTACGCCTACGCTCACGAGGGGCCTTGCGCTTTTCGCTATCCGCGCGGAGCTTTTGCGCTGGCGCAGGGCGAATTTGAGGCGAGAGAGCTAAAGCTCGGCAAAGGCGAAATCTTGGTCGAGAGTAGTGGGGAAGCGGCATTTATCGCTTACGGCAACGCCGCGGGCAAGGCAAACGCAGCGCGCAAAATTTTACTCGAAAAAACGGACGGCAAATTTGACCCAAGCCTCGTTGATCTGGTATTTGTCAAGCCGCTTGACGGCGAACTTTTGCAAGAGATCACGCGCAGGCATAAAATTTGGTACGTATTTTCCGATACCGCAAAAAAGGGCGGCGTAGGCGAGATTTTAGCTGCATTTTTGCAAGAGCAGCGCATTTTTGATGTGCGCATCGTTAGCTTTGAGTTTGACGACGCGTTTATCCCGCACGGTGCTACGGCCGATGTCGAGAGGACTCTAGGTATCGACGCGGCAAGCATTTGCGATAAAATTTTAGCCCAGAGGACGGATCAAATTTGAGCTGAAGCATTCTTGTGCGTTTTGGCGAGAGTATTTGTGCATAAAAGGTACAAATTTGAGCTAAATTCACCTTTTACGCTCGGTCTTGCTGCTTTTACCTTTAAATGATGCGGGCAAATTTAATTAAAACAAAAGATCAAATTTAGCAGAACACACTAATCCCAAAAATCAAAATTTGACTTCAAGAATCACGCCAAAATTTATAAAAAGTACAAATTTAAACCCAAAACTGACATAAATTTTAGTAAATAATAATTTATATTACCAACTATAAAGAAGTTTTAAATAAAATTTTTGTATATTTAGCTAAAAATATCAGGAAAAACGATGAACTATATGGAACTTCTCAAAAACCACGGCCTCAAAGCCACCCCGCAGCGCCTCAGCGTACTTAAGATCCTCGACCGCCACACGCACCCGACGATCGATGAGCTTTACGAGGAGATCTGTGCCGAAAACCCGTCCGTATCGCTCGCGACGGTGTATAAAAACCTAAATATGCTCAAAGACGAGGGGCTCGTCGTCGAGGTTAATATGCCAAACCAAAAGGCGCGCTACGACATCTTTAGCTACCCGCACATCCACGTCGTATGCGAGAGCTGCGGACACGTCGAGGACTATAACTTCTGCGAGGCGCTGAGCGAGTACAAGGAAAATTTGGAAAGAAAGCTTGGAAATTTCATCGAAAAGATGAATGTGCTAGTAACCGTAAAAGACTGCAAAAACTGCCGCCATTAGGCTTTTGGCTCGCTTTTTTTGGTGAGCTAAATTTTCTCTCGTTTATAGCTTTATAATGAATTAAATTCGGGCTTATGCCGATAAAATTTGCCGCTGTTTTTGATCCTACAAGCGAGCTTTTGCCAAGAATAAGTTATGCTCGCAGGTGCTTGGCGGCGCTAAAAGCGGCGAAATTGTGCATTTTAACCTGCCATAAATTATACTAAACCTCACTCCGCGACGCGATTTACCCAGATCAAAAACTCATCGCTCGGGTTCTCGTCGTCTAGATGCGCGGGAGTGACGAGCTCAAGCGCGGTCTGCGGGATCGTCGTTTTAAACGTCTCTATTACCCACTGCTGAAATTTCAGGTTTGGATGCACGATAAAGTCGTCATTCTCGCTGTTTGGCGGCGCGCTAAAATCCTCGTCCCAGCAGATTTCATCATATCCTATCGCAAGCAACCGCAAAAAATCAAGCCCGCTGCGAGCCAAAACACAGGTCATCGTCGAGCCCGAACCGGAGCCCATGTGCACGATCTTCGTCTCGCCCGCATCGTCCAGCCATAGCGCGCACATCGAGCCCTCCGAGCCGCTGCCTGCGAACACGCAAAGCCGCTGCTTGATCTCTGCGGCAAGCTCGCGATCCTCGCCGTAAAACCAATACCTTAGCTCCTCGTCGCGATTTTTCGGCTCATCCGTGAAAAAGACGATGTCCGTGCCGCCTTCGCGCTCATCGTCGCTCCAACTCTGCTGCAGCCGATCCTGCGGGTAGAGATAGCCGCGTCTGCGCCCGCCAACGTCGTCATAAAAGCCGTTTGCTTCGATCCACGCATAAAGCGCCTCAAGTTCGCTCGGCACGCGCATGCCCTGCGGTAGCGCCTCGCGCAACTGCGCTAACAATAAATTTTCCACGATCGCTCCTTTTACTAAATTTGCCGCTCGAATTTTACTGCGTTTCGGCTAAATTTACGGATATTTTGTCTGATATTTGCGGCGTTTTGCGCGCCCCGTCGCCGCAAGCGCAAATCAGGCCCTTTAAATTTAGCCGATTTGATTGCGATACGCACGCGACGGCGATATGAGCGCATATTTGAAAAAAGGTATGAGAATTTTAAGTAGAAAAATGCGTAAAATTTTACGACTTAAATTTTACTATTTTAAGGTTTCTTTGCTTTTTTGCAGAAATTTACGGTTTTAAATTTAGCTCACCGCAAAGAGTAAAATTTTAGCGATATCTATAAATTTAAAATTTCTCGCGCCTTTTGTTTGCAAGCCTCAAATTTTTGTTCAAACTCCGCGCGTCTTTGCAGCTCGTTTTTCGCCCCTATTTTGGCGTATCCCGGCCTCGCTCTAGAAAATATACGTAGCTCGTATTCTAAAATTTCGTTATAAACGGCACTTTGTCATTATTAAATTTACAAATTTCGCCGCCGTTTGACCTAACGGGCGAAATTTCGTCTAAATTCCAAGCTCGGCTCTTACGAGCGCTTCGTTTTGCGGCGTCAAAAAGCCCGCGATATCCTGCCACATCGAGTGAAAGCCGTATCCGCCGTCTATCATCTCGCTGCGTGCGGCATCCAAGCTCCAGCCCTGATAGATCACGCGGTACATCGCCACCACAAGCCCCGTGCGATCGGCTCCGTGATAGCAGTGCACGAGCACGGCGCCCTCCTTTTGGCGCTCGCGAATGGTACGCAAGACGTCTGCGATCTGCGCGGGCCTTATCTCCCAGCTTTGAAGCGGCTTGTTCGCGAGCCAAAATTGATCTCCAAACGCCCTTTTGTCACCGCCTCTGCTAAAATGGCGCAGATTTACGATGCTTTTGACACCAAGCTCATGCAGCTTTGCGGCGTCGTTTCCGTCAAGCTGAGCACTACGAAACAGTAGCTCGTCCACGCGGTAGAAATTTTTCGCTTCGTCGATGAGAGTTGCTTTTTGAGATGAGTTTGAGCTTGCGCCGTGCGCCGCGGTATCTGTATCTTTAAAATGCGCGTCTTTAAATTTGACGTCTTTTGCGTCCGCGAGATTTTGTTCCGCGCCGCTCGTTTTTCTAAAATTTATGGAATTCGCTTCTGTCGCAAGCTCCGCATTTATGCCGGTCGCAAAGAAAAATGCGACCGCTAGCGCAAGGGTTTTAAATTTCAAATTTCATCCTTTAAATTTGGCTAAATTTATGATTTTTGTAAAATTTGACGCCAGACGGGTCAAATGCAAAATAGCAAGCGCGCCTTAATTTAACGCAAAATTTGAGCATCAAATCCGCCAAAATCGCCGCTAAATTTTGCCGCAAGGCCGCAAGCTGCGCCGTTAAAATCAAAATTTCGTTTTTAAATTTCCCCGTTCCCGCCCTCGGTATCGCTAGATCAGCATTAGGTAGTTACATTGCGCAGTCACATTGCCCCTGTAAATTTACTGAAAATAAATCGTAAAAGGGGTGCGCCCGTTTCCGCGAGCGGTAGGGTTCCGTTGCAGGGAAGGTTTTCATGCTCGCCTCTTGCGATACTTACCCGAAATTTTAAATTTAACGGTTTTAGCTTTCGATCAGATCGGTCTGCCAGTTCGCGCCTTGTAGCGTCGTGTCAAGCTGCCTGATCTGCCTTGCTAGCTCGTCCACCTGCTTTTGCAGCGCCGCGACGTCGACCGTGCTTAAAATTTTAATCTCGCTACGCGAATATGTATCGATCTTTTGCGCGGCAACTTGCGCGAATGTTCGCAGCGCACCCGCTTTTAGCGTGAGTACGTCGCGCTTGGCGATTAGCTCAGTTAGGCTCTTGCCGTCCGCTTTTGCGGTGCAGTTGGTTAAATTTATCCGAACTATCAGGCGCTCAAGCTCGCCCGTGAGCGCGTCTAGCTCGGCTAGTAGCGCCTTTGGCTCTTCGCTGGGTTTCTCGCCCTCTTGCACCTTCGCGTTGTCTGCGAGCCTTGATTTTAGCTGCTCGATGCGTTTTTGTATATCTGCGCGCAGTATCAGCGCCTCGGCTAGTTTCATTTTCGTCCTTTTTAAAATTTATTTGCCGCCGCCAAGCTGTCGATCTTGTCCGTAGCGCGGCGAATACGGGCCGTAAAGCAAGCAGTCGCGGCAATCGGTGCTAAACAAAATCGCGTCCGCGCGCGCCGAGAGGTCAAAGCTCGCGTCCGAGACCGAGTCGGCGATCTGTTTAACTAGCGCGGAGACTAGCATGCCGATGAGATCGCCTCCGCCTCCGCCCGAGTCGTTTGCTGCCGCGGAGCTTTTTTGCCAGAGCACGGCGCCGGTGTTTAGATCCACTAGAGTCGCCGCTACGCTCACGCGCGTTACGCTGTTAAGGAGCATATACGAGGTGCCGTAGTCCGCGACGTTTAGATACAGCGCGGCATCAGCGCTAAATATCTGCTTTAGCTTGTACGTAGATATCTGCGCGATCTCGGCCGCGTCGTAGATGCCGTTGTTTTTAAAGGTCTCGTTTACGAGCGCGGGCGAAAATACGTAATACCCCGCCTCGCTAAGCGGATAGAGCGCATTTGCCAGCACCGCCGCAGAGGCCTTTATCTCGGCTGAGTCGCTGGTCGGCATCACGACTACGATCGAGCGAGGCTTGGTCTGCAAAAACGCGGAGTAGTCGTAAATCTCTGGCTGCGAGCCGGCGCACGCTCCAAGAAACAGCACAGCAAACGCGCAAAGAAGCGCCGATTTTATTTTATTTTTCATTTTGGCTTCCTTTTGCGGTTTTGCTAGTTTTGGCTTGTTTTACTTGCTTGTTTTTCAAATTTTGCTTGCTCGTTTGCTCGCTTAAATTTGAGCTTTTGTCATTTGAATTTGACTCGCTCGCGCCTGATTTTTCCTTCGTCTGCTCGCCTAAATTTGCCGCTGTTTTGCCCGCTGCACCCGCCGTTTTACCGTTTTGATTTAGCAAAAATATTGCGTAGTCGCGCGACTCGGGATAGAGCTCGGCCTCTTTTTCGACGTAGGCTTTAAATTTCGCCCCGTTTCCTTGCGAAAGATAGAGTAGGCCTAGATGCGCGTATAGTCCGGGAGGGACTTTGGCGGCTCTTTGATAGGCTTTTTGCAGGCTTTCCTCGAGCGCCGCGATCTGTGCGCCCGCGTCGCCCTCTTCGCTTAGGTACTCATAGACCGAGCCCGTGTATGCGCCGTCCCAGTAGTATAGCTGCCTAGGCGAGTTGTCCGCGCAGCCAGATAGTAGCATGGCGGCGGCGGAGGCGAGCGCGAAATTTGCTAGAGTTTTAAAGCGCAAAATTTATCCTTATTTCGCGTTGAAAGCGCCGCTTTCAAGCCCGCGCGTTAGGTTGTTTACGGCCTCGATGATGGCTAGGCTTAGCACCTTGCCGTTTAGCGTCGAATCATACCCAGCACTTCCGCCAAAGCCCAGCACCTCGCGGTTTGAGAGCTCATACTCGCCAGCGCCCTGAGTGGAGTAGATCACCTCGGAGTTTTTCACGTCCACGACGTTAAGGTTTACCTTCGCGTAGGCGGTTTGGGTTTTGCCTTTGCCAAGGATACCGAAAAGCTGGTGATCGCCCGTAGTTTTGCGGCCAAACTCCGTCACGTCGCCGGTGATGACGTATCTTGCGCCCTTGATATTTTGCGCCTCTTTGCTTAGCGCGCTTTCTTCTTTGATGGCGCGCATGTTGCTGCGGTCAAGCACTGAAAAGCGCCCGCTTTGCTGTAAATTTGAGATAAGGATGGTTTGGGCTTGGTTGCCTAGTCTATCCTCGCCGTCTGAAAATACGCCGTTTTGGTATGATGACTGGTTGCTAAAGCGGCCGATCGAGACGGCGATCTTTTGTCCTTGATAGGCGGTGTTTATGGTTTGAACTTTTGGCGTTTCGACCACGCGAGATCGCTCAGTCGCGCAGCCGGTTATTAGCATCGCGGCGCACGCGGCTAGTAAAAATTTTACATTCGTTTTCATATCGCTCCTTTAAATTTTGATTTGCGTTATTATCTTACTATTTTTAGCTTAAAAATTTTTAACCTGCCTAAAATTTTGAATCGCGGCGTCGGCCGGATCAAATTTGGCTATAAAATTTCCGCCTCTTTGCTTGCGTTTACCGAGCTTAACGCGATGCGGTCGCCAGGTTTTAGCTCGCTTAGATTTACGGTTTTGCCGTCTTTTTGTACTCGGACGAAATTTGAAATCTGCGCGAAAAAGGACTCTTGCTGCGCGTATGCGGCGCGAGCTAGTTTGAGCGCGTTTTCAAATTTGAGCAGCTTAGTTTGTACGGCGGCGTCTAAAATTTGCCTTAAATTTAGCAAAATTTGCTCTTTGCGAGCGATTTTTTGCTCTAGGCTAGCTTGCGCAAATCTCGCTCTCATCATCGCTAGAGCGTTAAATTTACGCTCCCAAACGCGCATGAAAGCCGCGTCCATAGCCTCTACGGCTCGGTCGATGCTCTGCATTAGCTCGCCCGCATCGGGCAGTAGCACAGCCATCGCAGCGCTTGGGGTCGGAGCGCGAAAATCCGCCGCAAAGTCGCTGATGACGTAGTCAATCTCGTGTCCGACGGCCGAGATCACGGGCGTGCGCGTAGCATAGATCTCGCGGGCTAGATTTTCGTCGTTAAAGCACCACAGATCCTCTCTGCTACCGCCTCCTCGCGCCAGCACGATCGCGTCGGCTCCGCTGGCGCCCGCTCTTTTTAGCGCGCGTATGAGCGAGGCGGGCGCGGTTTCGCCTTGCGTTAGCGAATCAAAAACTATGATTTCCGCCAGCGCCCAGCGTCCGTGCGCTATACGCAGCATGTCTTGCAACGCGGCTGATGTTTTTGAGGTAATAAGCGCGATCTTGCGCGGAAATTTGGGTAGCGGTTTTTTGCGCGAGATATCAAAAAGCCCTTCGCTCTCAAGCCGAGATTTTAGCTGTTTAAATGCAAGCTCGAGCTCGCCCTCGCCGCTGGGGCGTATGAGGGTTGCTATAAACTGATAGCTGCCGCTTGGCGAGTAGAGCGAAATTTTGCCGTAGAGAGCGACTTTCATACCGTCTGCGACGTCAAATTTGAGCTTGGCGGCGTTAAATTTATAAATGACTGCCGAGATTGCGGCCTTTTCGTCTTTTAGCGTGAAATACCAGTGGCCCGAGCCATGTTTAACAAGCCGCGAGATCTCGCCCTCCACTTCGACATAGGAAAACGTCGTCTCAAGCAGCGTTTTAGCCTGCTCGTTTAGCTCGCTGACGCTTAGCACTCACGGGCCTTTTGCGCGATGAAAAGAGTAGAGATATCCATCGAAAAGCTCTTGCAAAGGCGCATCTCAAAGCCTGCAGCAGCGAGCTCATCGGCAAAGCTTTTAGCGTCTAAAAAGCCCTCGATCGAGCTTGGCAGGTACTCGTAGGCTTCTTGGTTTTTGGAGATAAAGCCGCCTATTTTAGGCAAAATTTTACTTAGATAAAAGTCGCGAACGCCGGTTAAAAGCCCGCTTTTTTTGCGTTTGGTAAACTCTAGCACTACGACGTATCCGCCCGTTTTTAGCACTCTGTTAAACTCTCTTAGCGCGGCCTCGCGCTCGACCACGTTTCTGATACCGTAGCTGATGCTTAGCACGTCCATCGAGCCGCTATCAAGCGTCGTTTGCGTCGCTAGCGCCTCGATAAATTTAAACTCGGGAAATTTTTGCTTGGCGACTGCTAGCATGCCGCTTGAGGGATCGACGCCGATTAGATTTTCGATTTTTGCGTTAAACTCGCCCGTCGTCTTTTGCCAAAAGCCCATCATATCGCCCGTGCCGCATGCGACGTCTACGATATTTACGCTTGAGTCTTTGAAATTTGACAGAACCGTTTTGCACGCGATTTTACGCCAGCTCACGTCCGCGCCCATGCTCAGCACGCGGTTTGCCAGGTCGTAGGTGGGCGCGATGTCGTTAAACATCTGAACTATTTTTTCTTGTTTTTCCATTTTTTTCTCTTTAGATATAGTAGATTTTTAAGCCGTGCGAAAGCTTTGTGAGGTTTTTGAAAATTTTAGGCTTTGAGTCGAAAATTTCGCTTCGCAGCTCGTAGATTTTTTTGTAAATTTTAGCTTGGAGTTTGTCTATGCGCTTTTGCTCGGCGCCGCTTTTTACGTGCGCTAGCAGGCCTAGCCAGACGTCGGCGTCTTGCAACGAGCCGAAAACTTCTTGTAAAATTTTGGTCTTTTTAAAGCATTTTTTGGCTGCAGCAAAATCAAAGCCGCCGCCGAAAATCTCGCTTAGGTACCTTAGTCTTTTTATCTCGATGCGACACTTATGAAACTGCGCGTTTTCGGTGGTTTGGCTCAAATTTGAGAGAGATTTTTTAAGGCGTAAAATTTGAGCTCGCATGGATTTTGCGACGAGTTTTTTTATCGGCGCGTCTCCTAGCTCGCCTTTAAAAAAGTCGCTTCCCTCGCGTAAAAATACCTCCCAGTCGCGCAAAATTTCGTTCGCTTCATCGCTTTGTAGCTCGGCTTGGACGCTTTGGGCTAGGGTTTTGCTTAGATTTTCTAGCTCGCTAGCTAGCGTTTCAAAGCCTTTTTGCTTTTGCAAAAACTCGCAAAATACGTCTATATCGCGTTTTTGGTTAGTTAGCTCGGCTAGTTTTTTAAAATTTAGCAGAAAATAGCAAGCCGTTTTCCGGTCGAAAACGGGAGTAAAAAGTTTTAGCAAAGATCGTGTTTTGCGTAGATTTATACGTATCTGATGTAGCGCCTCGGCGTCGCTAGAGTTTGCGTACTTGTTTAGGTGCTTGCTAAGCAGCGTAAAGATCTGAAAAAACACCGTCCGCATCGCGTCCATCGCGCCGATGTAGCTTGGTAAGTTTAGCTCTAGCTCGGGGCTGTTTTGCAAGATTTCGATACTCTTTTGCGCGTTAAATTCGCCCTGCGACAGGCCAAAAAGCGCTAAATTTTTATTTTTATAGCGTTCGTCTTCCGTGACTTCGCTGATTATGTGCTCGGCGATAAACTCAGCCAGGCTAAACTCCGCGGCCTCGCGCTCGCTAGCAAACTCGGTCTCTAAAGTTACAAGCCCCTCTAAAGCGCCGTGAAAAATATCGACGTTGCAGGCGGCGCCCTCAAGCCGAAATAGAAATCTTGTCTTTTTTATAGGAGCGGCGACCGCGTTTTTTAGGGCTTTTTTAAAGCTTTTGGCGTCCGTTTCGCTCTCATTTTCCTCGCGCGCTAGACCGATGCCCGATTTTTGCGTGATCGTAAAAACGCCCGAAGCCTCGCGAAATCTAATCTCCTCAAGCGGAGTGATTTTGACGTAAATTTGCGTCACCTCTTTTTGCTCGGTGCCGATGTCGCGGGCCTTTAGCTCGCTTATGACGGCGGCGTCACGCAGGATAAATTTACGCTCGATCTCTATCAAATTTCGCTCCTTAATATGAAAAATTGTATCAAAAGGTAGCTTAAAGTGTAAAATTTGCGTCCTTTTGCCGCCGACCTTGCGACGCGAAATGATTTTTTAACGCAAATAACGCTAAAATCAGCTCAAATTTGAAAGGAGTTTGGATGAATAGAAAGCTAAATTTTAGCGCAGGACCTTCGGCTCTGCCTCTTAGCGTGCTTGAGCGCGCGCAAAACGAGCTCACCGACTATCAGGGTAAGGGCTTTTCGATAATGGAAATCAGCCACCGAAGTAAAATTTACGAAGAGGTGCACTACGGCGCGATGGCTAAGGCGCGCGAGCTATACGGCATCGGCGAGGAATTTGACGTGCTATTTTTGCAAGGAGGCGCGCATTTGCAGTTTGCGATGATACCGCTAAATTTAGCCGCCAAAGGCGTCGCGCAGTACGCCGATACGGGCGTCTGGACTAGCAAGGCGATCAAAGAGGCCGCAAACGTGGGCATCGCTTACGAAGTGGTCGCTAGTAGCAAGGAAACATCCTACGACCGCATCCCTGAGGTTAAATTTAGCGATGACGCCGCATACGGCTACGTCTGCACGAACAACACCATCTACGGCACGCAGTACCGTGAGCTGCCTCGCTCCAAAGCTCCGCTAGTCGTCGATGCGTCGAGCGATTTTTTCTCGCGGCCGGTTGATTTCACGGATGTGGGGCTGCTCTACGGCGGCGCGCAGAAAAATGCCGGCCCAAGCGGCGTAACCGTCGTCATCATCCGCAAAGATATGCTAGAGCGAGCCTGCATGGAGCGCACTCCGACGATGCTTCGCTATGATACGCACGCCGGTGCCGCGTCGCTATACAACACGCCGCCGACGTTTGGCATATATCTGCTAAATTTGACGCTGGGCTGGGTGCAAGAGCAGGGCGGTCTAGCGGGCGTAAACCGGATCAACGAGCAAAAGGCGGCACTGCTTTACGGCGCGATCGACGGTTCTGGCGGCTTTTACAAAGGTCACGCGCAAAAAGATAGCCGCTCGCTGATGAACGTTAGCTTTACCATCGCAAACCGCGAGCTGGAGGCGGCCTTTATCGCTGAGTCCGAAAGTGCGGGCATGCTGGGCCTAAAAGGACACCGTCACGTAGGCGGAATCAGAGCGTCTATCTACAACGCCGTGAGTATCGAAAACGTGCGGACTTTGGCTGAGTTTATGAAAGAATTTGCTAGGAAAAACGGGTAAATTTGACTAGACGCGCGAATTTGGATTTGTTTCGGGTAAATTTAAACTCGGGGTTTTAAATTCGGGGCGTGTCAAATTTGGCTTTTTGCTCAAATTTAAGCGGCTTTGGCTTGACGGCGGTCGCTTAAATTTGCTTTGGTTTTACGGCGAGCTGATTTTTAAATTTACCGAGCTAAATTTGGCTTGTGCTCGTCGTTAGGTTTAGAGCGATGCGCAAACGATATGCAGACACCAAAAGACGACTGGAAGCGTAAGATGAGGCGGTTTTTTAGTTTAGAGTAAATTAGGCTTGAGTTTTTTGTCAAATTTACATATAAATTTGCTTTTAGTTCGCCGCACGGCTTTTTGCATTTTAAATTTCTATCGTTTCTCAAATTTGCCGCTCAAACCCCTAGTAAATACAAATTTAGAAATAAAATTATCTTTTTATTTCTAAATTTATCTTACCGTTTGCTTCTGAAAATTTATATTCCAGATCGTCCGAGCGGTAGGTTATGCTTTTGTTTTCGCAAATTTGCTTCTCGCGGGAGGCTATCTTTTCTAGCATCGGCGGTAGCTCCTTGGCGATCAAAAGCTTGATGGACATCTCCAGGCCGTGCGTTAGCTTTTTGAGAAATCTACCGTCAAGCTCGCTCTCGTCTTTTATCATATGCAAGGTCGCGTCAAAGCCGAGCTTTCGCAGCTCCTCGTAGAGCTGTGCCTTTTCCTCGGGTGATGCGCAGTGGTCGTTTGCGGCGCAGTGGTAGCCGGCGTAAATAGGCTTTGGATACTCGCTTTGGACTTTTAGGTGCGCGGCGTCCAGGATGTTTCGTATATCCTCGCGCGCCTGCGAGAAATAGCGAGGCGAGGATTTATCCAGTAGCGTCCACATCGTTTTTGTAAAGACGTAAATTTTGATATTTTTAAAATATATATCGGTGGAGTATTCGCGAAATTTGAGATAATCTATTTCCTTACCTAGGCCTATGAGCTCCCAGTTTAGCTTCGCGTAGCTGCTGTTGTCGATGAGGCCGTCTACGAGCCACGGAGCAAATTTGGCCGCTAAGGCGTTTATGTATGCGCCGTGCGAGCTGCCGACTAGGACCACGGGCAGCTCGTTTATATCGGCCGCGGATTTAAACGGCGGATCTGCCTTGATAAAAAGCGCTGCATTTATCACGTCTTGAGCCTGCATAACGCCGAAATTTTGATATTCGTTTTTGGTCGGTTGCAGCGTTACGGATATTTGTAGTTTAAAATCATTCGGCAAACCGCCGCTCGCTTTTATATTGCCCAGATAGGCATCTAGCACTGAGAGTTCGCCGTAGCTGATATCGTTTGAGATTTCTATACCGATTTTCGAGCATTTATTTTTAAGGATTATTTTGTCTGAATCGTTTAAAAAATACTTCGCTCCCGTTTGCGGTCTGTTGCCGATGCAGTGGTAGTTCGGACTCGCTACTGCTACGTTAAATTCGCTAGCTACGAACTGCGCTAAATGCTCTCTATAGTTTTCATTCGCATCGCCGCCAAGCCCAGGCACTATGAAAACTAGGGCTCTAATGGGCTTTTCGTTGTCGTAGCATAGCTTAAACTCAAGTAGCGAATCTCGCTTTATGCCAAGCTCTACATCGTCGCAGGATGGGATCTCGTATGTTTTATTTATTATCATGATTTTGCTGCGGTAGATTTTGTTCTTTTATCTCTAAATTTATCTTGTCGTTCGCTTCAAAAAATTTATACTCTAAATTTTCCGAGATATAGGTTATGCTTTTATCCTCGCAAGGTTGTTTCGGTCGAGCTGCGATCTTGGCTAACATCGGCGGAAGCTCTTTTGAGATTAGCGTTTTTATCGACATATCTAAACCGTGCGTTAGCGTTTTGATAAATTTACCGTCAAGCTGACTTTCATTTTCTATTATGTTTAGAGTAGCGTCGTAGCCTAAATTTTTTAGTTCGTCGTAGAGTTGTTGTTTTTCGCTAGCTGGAGCGTAAAAATCGTCATAAGCGTAATGATAACTCGTGTAAATTTGCTTTTTGTAGCCGCTTTGGACTTTGAGGTGTTGCGGCAAAAGAATTTCTCTTATGCATTTTCTCGATTTAGAAAAATAAGCCGGCGAAGCCTTGTCTAGCGTCCAATGCGTCTTGTCGAATAAATAAAGCTCGATATTGTGATAGCATTCGCTGGTGTAGCCGCTGTAATATTTCATATAATCTATCTCTTTGCCAAAGCCGATAAAAGGCCAGTGCGCTAGCGCATAACTGCTGTTATCGATGACGCCGTCTATTAGCCATGGGGCGATTTTGGCGGCCATATGCGATAGATAGCCTCCGTGCGAGCTGCCTATCATGACGACTGGTAGGTCGTTTATGTCGGTTGTGCACTCAAAAGGAGCGTTGGCTTTTACGAAAAGTAGCGCATTGATCAAATCCTGCGCTTGCATAATGCCGAAATTTTGGTATTCGTTTTTAGTCGGTTGAAGGGAAATTGATAGTTTAAGCGACAAGTCTTGAGGTGCTGTCTTATCGCGTTTTCTTGCGTCTATTAGATTGTCGATATCAAGCAGGGTTTGCGTATCGATTACGCTTAAATTTTCCGGGAGCTCTATGCCGCACCTGGCGCATTCTTTTTTTAATATCGATCTATCTAAATCGTCAAAAAATATCGTCGCTCCTGTTTGCGGTCTATCGCCGATACAGTGGTAGTTTACGCCTACTACGGCTACGCTAAATTCGCTCGCGACAAACTGCGCTAAGTGCTCGCGGTAGTTGCTGTCCGCGTCTCCTCCGTAGCCGGGGATTATAAAAACTATCGATGTGATCGGCTTTTTGGTATCAAAGCAAAGGTTAAACTCTAGCAGGCTTTCGCGCTTTATATTAAGCTCGGTATCGTCGCATGAGTGGATTTTATACGTTTTTTTAACTACTGTGCCGTTTTGCCATATTTTTGAAACTTGTAGATTGATTTTATCGTTAGATTCAAAAAATTTATACTCTAAATTTTCCGAGATATAGGTTATGCTTTTATCCTCGCAAGGTTGTTTCGGTCGAGCTGCGATCTTGGCTAACATCGGCGGAAGTTCTTTTGAGATCAGCGTTTTGATGGACATATCAAAGCCGTGAGTTAGCGATTTGATAAATTTGCCGTCGAGCTCACTTTCGTCTTTTATTATTTTTAACGTCGCGTCTATGCCGCATGCGTTAAATTCTCTATAAAGTTCTGATTTATCAGCGATAGGAGCGATATCGTCTCCGGCATAGTGATAGCTTAGATAAATCGGCTTTGGATATTTGCTTTGGATTTTTACGTGGTTTAAATTTAAAATATAACGTATCTTTTCGTGTGCGGGCATAAACCTCCTATCGGAGTCGTCTTTTAAAGTCCAAAGCGTCTTATCAGATATGAAAAAATTTATATGCTTAAAAAGCATATCGTTTGACGAGCAGCAGTGGTTCATGTAGTCGAGCTCTTTACCGAATCCCACGATCCTGAGCGGATATTTGGCGTAGCTACTATTATCGATGACGCCGTCTATGAGCCACGGAGCTATTTTGGCGGCCACATGCGACAGGTAACCTCCATGCGAGCTGCCGATCATGACGACTGGTAGTTCGTTTAAATTTTTAATCGCTTTAAACGGCGCATTTGCCTTTATAAAAAGTAGGGCGTTTATCAAATCCTGCGCCTGCATAATGCCGAAATTTTGATATTCGTTTTTTATCGGATCAATCGTGAGAGACAAATTTAAAACAAAATCTCTCGGAAAGGCTCCACTATTTTTATTGTTATCTATATAGTTACTAACCGCAGACAAAACTCCGTTTAGTTTGTCGAAATTTTTTAACGAGCTCAGATCACCGCCTAGTTGCAGATTTATCTCTCGGCATTTTTCTCTTAAAATTTCTTGATCAAATTCGTCCATATAGTATCTAGCGCCCGTAACTAATCTATTGTAGATGTGATGATAATCTACATTGATCACGGCTACGTTAAATTCTCTCGCTGTAAATTCGGCTAGGTGGTCTCTATATGCTTTATCGACGTCGCCGCCGCATCCAGGCACTATAAAAACTATGGCATTAACCGGTTTATCATCGTCGTAGCATAGTTTAAAGTGCAAATTTGTAAAGCGCTTGACGCCTAGCTCCATGTCGTCGCAAGAGTTGATTTCGTAAGTTTTGTTTACTATCATTTTTCGCCTTCCGCGGATTTTTGTTATTATACCCCCGCCGAGCTAAATTTAGCTTTTTAGGTATGTAAGCCATACAGCGTATTTATCAAAGACAATGAGAATAGTTGTTTGGGTTTTGAAAATTTGAGCGTATAAATTAAAATATAATTACGAAATTAAAAATTCTTTACGGTTTCGCCGCCGAATTTTAACAGTGCCGAGCCCCAAGTAAAACCGCCGCCGAATGCGTCCAGCAAAAGCAAATCGCCTTTTTTAAGTCTGCCCGCTTCGTATGCGTCGTTCATCGCCATAGGTATGGAGGCTGAGCTTGTGTTGCCGTATTTTCCGACGGTTACGACGCACTGTTCGTTTGTAAAATTTAAGCGCTGCTTGACTGCTTCGATGATGCGCAAATTTGCCTGATGAGGTATAAAAAGATCGATTTTATCGCTTGGAATTTGATTTTTTTCTAGGATATCTACGACGTCTTTAGTTAGCGTCTGAACTGCGATTTTAAAGACTTCGTTGCCCGACATCTTGATAAATTTCTCTTCGCCACCTGGAGTTATGAGTAGATTTGCGTAGTTGCCGTCGGCTGCGGTATGAACGTCGATGATCTCGTTTTCTTCGCTAGCGCTTACGACTGCCGCACCCGCTCCGTCGCCAAATAGTATGCAAGTCGTTCTGTCTGTCCAGTCGACGATCTTACTTAGTTTTTCAGCTCCGATTATCAATATGTTTTTTTTGCTTCCGCTTTCAATCAGTGATTTTGCAAGCTCAAGTAGGTAGATAAAGCCCGTGCATGCCGCGCTTATATCAAATGTCGTAATGGCATTTATGCCTAAATTTTTAGCGATTTTACACGCCGTTGAGGGCATACAAAAGTGATCGGGCGAGATGGTCGCGCAGATAACAGCGTCGATATCTTTTGCGGTCAAATTTGCTCTTTCAAGCGCTATTTGTGCCGCTTTCGTGCCAAGATCGCTCGTGTCTTCGTCCTGCGCTATGCGTCTTTGGCTGATGCCTGTGCGCTTAACTATCCATTCGTCGTTGGTTTCCACCATTTTTTCAAGGTCGAAATTTGTTAAAATTTTAGATGGAGCGTATGCGGCTATGGATATTAGCGAGGCTTTTGGCATTAAATTTGTCTTTGTAATTTCATTTTGCGAAGTGCGAAAGCTCGTCTTCGATGACTTTGTTTATATCGGAGTTTGCGAATTTTAGAGCTTGAAATATCGCGTTTTTGATAGCTTTTGGTGTGCTTTTACCGTGGCTTATTATGACGCAGCCGTTCACGCCAAGTAGCGGTGCGCCACCGTATTCGTCATAATCAACTTGCTGTTTTAGAGTTTTAAAAACTTTTTTCATGAGAAGCGAGCCTGCTATAGCGACCGGGGATTTTTTAACGTGTTTTTTGATGATTTTTGTTATAGCGTCGGCTACGCCTTCGCTTGTTTTTAGTAGGATATTTCCGACGAATCCATCGCAAATAACCACATCGACGCTTCCGTCAAAGACTTGATTTCCTTCGGCGTTGCCAACAAAGCTGTCGAGTTTTGAAATCATTTCAAAGGCTTCTTTCGTAGCCTCGTTGCCCTTACTGCTCTCTTCGCCGTTTGAAAGAAGCCCTAATTTAGGGGATTTTATTTTTAGAATTTCTTTTGCATAGGCTTCGCCCATTATAGCAAATTGAAACAGATGCTCCGGCCTGCAGTCTACGTTTGCGCCGACGTCCAAAACTAACGTATTGCCGCCGGTTACGTTTGGCATTAGCGTCGCTATCGCCGGGCGAGAGACGTTTTTGAGTCGTCCGACTCGAAGCGTGGCAAGGCTCATCGTGGCTCCGCTGTGTCCTGCCGAAACTACGGCCATAGTTTGTTTATTTTTAAGTAGCTCGATAGCCTTAAAAATACTGCTTTCTTTTCGCTTTAACGCATCGGTGGCGCCATCGCTCATAGAGACGACCTCGTCGGCTTGAATAAATTTTACGTATTGTTTTAAATTTTGCGGAACGAGACTTTCTAAAATTTTCGTATCGCCTACCAAAACAGCTTCGAATTTTACTTCTTTTAAAGCCTCGATCACGCCGCCGATAATAGGTTGCGGGCCGAAGTCGCCGCCCATTGCGTCAATGCAAATGCTGGTCATTTGTATTAATACTCTCCGGTAGTTTTATTTACGCGGTGAGGCATTTTCCATGAGCCGTCTTTATCTTTTACGGGAACGGGAAGCGTTACTTTGTAGTGCGTTCTTCTCTTTGCCGCGCGAGTATGACTTACTCTTCGTTTAGGTACTGCCATTTTATTCTCCTTTATAGATTTTTACATTTATCACAATAAAAATAATCGCTCTTAAAAGCTTCTATCTCGCTTGTTAATACTTCTTCTAAATTTATGAAACCGTCGAAAAACTCGACTACATCGTCGAGGTTTTCTTCTTTATCATTATAAATTCCGTCGCTTAATATCAAATTTACATCCTCATTAAGCTTTAAATTTATATCTTCGCCGCATCGGTCGCAGTTGTGAGCTATCTCGCCTACGATCTTACCTTTGCAACTAACTAAATTTTGGTTTATTCTTTTGAGTTCGCCGTTAAAATTCAGTCCGTCCAAGCTTAGCTCGAACGGCATTTGATTGTTTGCGATTTTGGCGAAAGATATTTTCAAAATTTAACCCAAATTTAGCAAATTTCTCTTGTTGCAAAGAAAAATGCGATCTCGTTTTTAGCGTTTTCTAGG
The DNA here is from genome assembly GCA_963528245.1 of uncultured Campylobacter sp. GTDB lineage: Bacteria > Campylobacterota > Campylobacteria > Campylobacterales > Campylobacteraceae > Campylobacter_A. The sequence goes on from CAURWB010000001.1 coordinate 47,053, forward strand.
CTGTCGCTGCCGTGAACGGCGTTTGCGTCGATACTCTCGGCAAAGTCGGCTCTAATTGTACCGGGCTTTGCTTCTTTCGGGTTAGTTGCGCCCATTAGATCGCGATTTTTAGCTACCGCGTCGTCGCCCTCAAGAACCATAACTACGACCGGTCCGCTCACCATAAAATCAACCAAATCGTTGAAGAAAGGTCTGTCTTTGTGAACTGCATAGAAAGCTTTTGCGTCGCATTTGCTTAGTTTGACTTTTTTCATAGCGGCGATTCTTAGTCCGTTGCTTTCGAATCTATCCACGATTTTTCCGATAACGCCCTTTTTTACGGCATCAGGCTTAATAATAGAAAGCGTTTGTTGCATAAAATTTCCTTTTTGTGGTTTTTATAAGGCGGTGATTATATCAAAAAAAAATTAAATTTCAAAATAAGCCCCGCAAAAGGGCTTAGATGCGTAGCTTACGAGATGACGGCCGTTTCGCCCGTTCTCATATCTGCAGTTATCTCGGCGCGAGAAGGCTGTCCTGTATATGGAGCGTCCCAAACGATGCAGCCGTCGGTCGGACAGGCTGAGGCGCATGCCGGCTCGTCGTTAAATCCTACGCACTCGACGCATTTATCGGCATAGACGTAGTATGCGTCCTCGCCGGTCGGGTTATCTGCGTCGTCTACGATAGCGTTTGTCGGGCACTCGTCGATACAAGAGCCGCAACTTATGCAGATGTCTGTTATTTTTACTGCCATTTTTTATCCTTTTTGGTCAAATTTTTCGCAAGAATATCAAAAACTAAGTAAATTTGATATTAAATTTTTGCGTTAAATTTTGAAATGAAAACGTAAAATTTTTAGCTCTTTTTAATTTTTAGATGATATAATTTCGCTACAAATAAAAATTATTAAGGAGAAAAAATGTTAGTAACAAAAAAAGCACCTGACTTTACAGCTGCAGCGGTTTTAGGAAGCAATCAGATCGTAAATGATTTCAACCTATATAAAAATATCGGCGAGAAAGGCGCGGTAGTATTTTTCTACCCTATGGACTTTACTTTCGTTTGCCCTAGCGAGATTATCGCGTTTGATAAGAGATACGACGAATTTAAAGCTCGCGGTATCGAAGTTATCGGCGTTTCGACAGACAACCAATTCTCTCACTTCGCGTGGAAAGAAACTCCGGTAAATAAAGGCGGCATCGGCCAAGTTCGCTTCCCGCTAGTAGCCGATATGACGAAGTCTATCGCTCGCGGTTTTGACGTACTTTTAGAGGATGCGGGCGTCGCTCTTCGCGGCTCATTCCTGCTAGACAAAGACGGCACCGTTCGCCATGCGGTTATCAACGACCTTCCGCTTGGAAGAAACATCGACGAGATGATAAGAATGGTCGATACTATGCTATTTACGAACGAGCACGGCGAGGTTTGCCCTGCTGGTTGGAACAAAGGCGATAAAGGCATGAAAGCCGATACCGCAGGCGTCGCAGACTACCTATCTCACAACGCAGACAAACTATAATCATCCAAATTTAAGGGCGAGCTCTCGCCCTTAGTGCTTCTTTTCTACATCTTTACATCAAAACGACATTAAGTTTAATACAAAATATCAGTACTTAAATGAAAAAATAAGGATTTTTTACTATAATCTAGTTTTAAACTTTATTCGGAAGGAATCATATTTCAGATGAACGGCACGTATAACGACAGCTCTTTTATGCGCGAGGACGCAGTGACCGTATTTGCCAGAGTACGAAACGATAACCGCCAGGTGCACTTTCTAAATCTTTACAACGGCGTAAAAGTCGAGTGCATGGGCGAAGTAGAGCATGTAGAAGACGATACGGTCGTCTGCAAGGTAACATTAGAGCAAATTTTGGCCATGAAAGAGGAACAAAACGCCTATATCGTACGCGATGAATATTTTTCCGAAAATTTAAGGGCGGATATCGTCGGATTTGATCTTGCAAATTTGACCGTAACGCTACAAAATTTCACGTATATGCAAAATTTGCACGCGAATTTAAGAAAACATCAGCGCGTATATCCGGATCGTTACACCAAGGTGATCCTCACGCAAAACGGTAGCGAAATACAGGGCAACCTATACGATATCTCAAGAGGCGGCTTAGGCGTCGTTAGCTTGGATGACGGCGAGTTTAAAGAGGGCGAGCCTATAAATGCTAAATTTGAGCTAAGCATACCGGATGAGGCGGGCGACTCTAATAAAAACATAAGCATAGATACCGATCTAAAACTAGTCGCTGCGTTAAGATATAAAGGTGCGATGAGATATTGTTGCCAGCTAACCGGTAATGACGGTACTACGGGCGAAGATATAGCAAAATTTACCAAAAAACGCGTAGTAGAAACTCTTGAAGAGCTCAAAGAGCAGATAAAAACTTACCAATAAATTTAACGCAAAATTAAAAGGCGAGCCTCGCGCTTGCCTTTTTTAAATTTACCCGCCTCGCTTTCAAATTTACCTTACAGCTTCACCCGAAATTTAATCAAAAATCAGTAAAATAGCCCAAAATTTACAAGGAAATTTCATGAAAACTATTCAAGAAAATTTAAAGCTATTTTACGTCGGTCTCAAAGACAAAGAGCCGTTTTTTTACAAAAACAAAGACCTCACGACGCATGCAGCCATCATCGGCATGACCGGTAGTGGCAAAACTGGCCTTGGCATCAGTATCCTAGAAGAAGCCTGCATCGACAACATCCCGACCTTTATAATCGACCCAAAGGGCGATATGACAAACCTCGCTTTGGTCTTCCCGCAGATGCGCGCGCAGGATTTTGCGCCGTACGTCGATGAAAACGAAGCGCAAAACAAAGGCATGAGCGTGGATGAATTTGCCGCTAGCGAAGCGCAGACGTGGGTAAAAGGCATCGAGGGTTCGTTTCAAAGCCTAGAGCGCGTGGGACTTTTTAAAGATAGCGCCGAGCTAAAAATTTACACGCCAAAGAGCAGTAGCGGCGTCGGCGTGGCGCTGCTGGGCGATTTTGCGCGCCCGAATTTAGATGCAGGCAGCGAGGAGTTTAGCGAGTACGTAGGCTCTCTGGCTAGCTCCGTGCTCTCGCTCGTTGGCATAGAAAACGACGTAAACTCAAAAGAACACCTGCTCATCTCAAACATTTTTATCGATAAATTTGGCCAGGGCGCGGACGTGAGCCTAGAGGAGCTCATCGGCTTTATCGCGACGCCTCCGTTTGCTAAGATCGGCGTATTTGACGTGGAGAAATTTTATCCGAGCTCCGATCGCATGAAACTAGCGGTTAAGATCAACACGTTGCTAGCAAGCCCTGACTTTCGCGCGTGGCTGAGCGGCGAGCGGCTAGACATCTCAAAGATGCTTTTTAACGCAAACGGCAAGGCAAAGTGCAATATCTTTACCATCTCGCACCTAAAAGACAGCGAGAGGATGTTTTTCGTGACGCTGCTGCTAAACGAGATCATCGCGTGGATGCGCAAGACCGAGGGTACGAGCTCGCTTCGCGCGGTGCTTTATATGGACGAGATTTTCGGATTTTTCCCGCCAAACGGCAACCCGCCGTCTAAAACCCCGATGCTAACGCTACTCAAGCAAGCCCGCGCGCACGGCCTTGGCGTGATACTGAGCACCCAAAACCCGGTCGATCTAGACTATAAAGGCCTTAGCAACATCGGCACGTGGTTTATCGGGCGCCTGCAAACCGCGCAGGACAAAGCGCGCGTGATCGACGGTATGACGGGGCTTGCGGGCTCTGCGATGGATAAAGGCGAGATAGAAAATCTCATCTCAAATTTGCAAAAGCGCAATTTCCTCCTAAAAAACATCCACGAGGACGGACTATCCGTCATCTCGACGCGCTGGGCTCTGAGCTATTTAAAAGGACCGCTTAGTCGCGAGCAAATTTCAAATTTGATGAAAGAGCAAAAGAGCGGGTCAAATTTGAGCGGATCAAGCCTGGCAAAAAGCTCAAATTTTGCCGCCAAACCGGTGCTGTCGCCGGACATCGCTCAAATTTACGCCGCAAGCTCAAATTTGCAGGAAGGCGGCGAGCTGGAGGGGTATCTTTACGGCGAAGCCAAAGTGCGATTTTACGACGCTAAAAAGGGGCTTGACGAGGTGCGCGAGGTAAATTTCACGCTAAGGCTGGATGAAGCTCAAAAAAGCGCCGACTGGAGCGAAGCTAGCGAAAATATGCATTTTACCGCGGTTTCGGAGCCGAATTTCAAGCTATCATACGCGCCGCTGCCGGGCTTTGTCGCCGGAGCTAAAAATTTCAAAGAGCTAACTAAAAATTTCAAAGAATTTATCTATAGAAACTACAAACTTAGGCTCTTTAGCGCACTAAATTTAAGCTCGGCGCCGGGTGAGAGCAAGGAGGAGTTTTACGTGCGTTTAGCCGATAAATGCAACGAAATTTTAGAGGCGCAAACGGCCAAGCTCACGGCTGAGTTTGGCAAACAAAAAGCGCGCCTAGAGGAGAAACTAAACCGCTCGGTGGCAAAGCTTGAAAAAGAGCAGCGAGACTTCAAAAGCAAAGGGATCGAGACTGCGATCTCGGTGGGAGCTAGCATTTTGGGCGCGATTTTCGGCAAGGGGCTACTAAGTAGCGGCAACATCGGCAAGGTCGCGACCTCCGCGCGCTCGGCAAATAGCGTGCTAAAAGAGCGCAGCGACGTCAAACTAAGCGAGCAAGAAGTCGCCCAGCTAAACGCACAGATCGAGGAGCTGATGGCGAAATTTGAAGAAGACGCCAGCGCGCTAAAAGCCAAAAACGACGTACAAAACGTGGAAGTGACGGAGGTGGAGGTGGCGCCGAAGAGTAGCGATATATACGACGAAAAGCTCTATCTTCTTTGGAAATAAATTTAACGGCTTGTCTTTTTGCCCTATACTTCGTTATTTTTAAATTCGGCTCGGTCATTACCTATATGGTAACTCCCGTCGCCAAATTTAAAAACGCCTCGTCTAGAACTTCTTTAAAAGCTACGAGCGTAGCGAAGTAGAAAAATACTTCGCCTTATCGTTTTACGCTCAAATTTGAAGTCAAATTTGGCTAAATTTGCAAATTTTACCCACCGAGACCCACACCCTAAAAACGTAAATTTAAAATTTGTAGCGCGATAGCGCCGGATAAAACTGCGCATAGCGCAGCAACTTATAACGTGCAGTGGGGTTAGAGATGGCTTGGGAGAGGAAGGGGCGACGCTTCGTAAGTAGAAACCCCTTCCTCTCCCAAAGAAAAGAGAAAGGTGGATACAAAAGGGGGAGCTCTTTTGTTTCTGCTTTGCCTCGCCTTGTGCTTGCACTCTCTTTGAGAGCTTCAAGCCCCCACCCCATTTACAATAAAGCAAAAAACAACCTCAAACGGTTGTTTTTTACGCAAGGAAACCAAACTCGCAATGCCAAATTTAACCAAATTTAGCACCTTAAAGGTGCAGGTCTCGGTGGGTAAAATTTACAAATTTATCGCCCTTCAAAACGACCGATTTATCAAAAAATCAGCCGAATTTAATTAATATTGCGAAATCGAAACAAAAATCAGGATAAAAGATGAACGAAAATTTGATAGCTTATGCCGTGGCGTATCTGCTAGGCGGTATCCCATCTGGCGTGATTTTGGCTTATATCTTCGGCGGAGTAAACATCAGAAGCGAAGGTAGCGGCAGTATCGGCGCGACGAACGTCTTGCGCGTGCTAAAGCAAAAAAACCCAAAACTCGCTAAAAAAATAGCGATTTTGACCGTCGTTTGCGACGTTTTAAAGGGTGTTTTGCCGATTTTAATCGCGAAATTTGTAGGCCTTGCTCCCGCGACGCTTTGGGCAATGGCGGTACTTTCGGTACTCGGGCACTGCTACTCGCCGTTTTTGAAATTTGAAGGCGGCAAGGGCATAGCCACGGGAGCTGGCGTTTTGGCGGTTTTTTTGCCGCTTGAGATCATTATCGCGCTTGTGGTTTGGTTTGTCGTGGGCAAACTGCTTAAAATCTCATCGCTTGCCTCACTAGCCGCTCTTGTAGCGTTTATTGTAGCTACTTTTGCGCTTCAGCCGCAGATCCCTGATATCGACTCTTATGCGCCGATATTTTTGATCGCGTTTTTAGTCGTTTACAAGCACCTGCCAAACATCAAACGCCTGATAACCGGGCAGGAAAAGCGGGTAATTTGACGACGATTATCAAAGATTACGAGTTTAGTACCATCATCGGTCTGCTTGATTTTGAGCGCGTGACGCCGCAAAAGGTAAGAGTGAGCGCGGAGTTTGAAAGCGGCGATTTTATAGACTACGTGGAAGTGATAAATTTGATCGAGGAAATTTATGCGCGGGAGAAATTTGGCACCGTGGAGAGCTCGCTTGAAATTTGCGCGAAAAAGTTGAAGGAAAAATTTGGCTCTCTCAGCTTTTTGAAAATGGAAATTTTAAAAACCGAGATCGTCAAAAATGCGATGGTTGGCGCAAGAGCTGAGTTTAAATATTAAATTTTTTTTAAAGTATCTTGAAATCTTGCTTAATTTATGCTACAATCCCAACAAATTTCACTGAAGGGAAAAAATGAGAATTTTAATAGTTGAAGATGAGGTAACTCTAAACAAAACCATCGCCGAGGGCTTGCAAGAGTTCGGCTATCAGACCGACAGCTCGGAGAATTTCAAGGATGCCGAATACTACATCGGTATTAGAAATTACGATTTGGTTTTGACTGATTGGATGCTGCCTGACGGCGACGGCGTAGATCTAATCAACATCATCAAACATAAATCTCCGCGCACTGCAGTAGTCGTACTGTCTGCGAAAGACGATAAAGATAGCGAAGTTAAAGCATTTAGAGCTGGTGCGGACGACTATATCAAAAAGCCGTTTGATTTCGACGTTTTGGTGGCTAGAATCGAAGCGAGACTGCGCTTTGGCGGCACCAACGTTATCAAAATAGATGACCTTATCATCGATCCGGATGAGGAGAAAATCACCTATCTAGGTCAAGATATCGAGCTAAAAGGCAAGCCGTTTGAGGTACTAACTCACCTGGCGCGCCACAGCGATCAGATCGTCAGCAAAGAGCAACTACTAGACGCGATCTGGGAGGAGCCTGAGCTCGTAACTCCAAACGTAATCGAAGTAGCAATCAATCAAATCCGCCAAAAAATGGATAAACCGTTAAATATCTCGACTATCGAGACGGTCAGAAGACGCGGGTATAGGTTTTGCTTTCCCAAAAAAGCCTAAGATTTAGGTTTATAGTGCAATTAGCATCGGCTTCTACGATGCTAATTCTCATCATCTCCGTTCTTTTATATCAGTATATCAAGGTCACGATATACGAGGGTATCTCGCAATCGCTCGCATACGAAGCTAAAATTTTATCCACGAGCGCAAATTTGTCTAAAGTACAAAAACCGTTTGAATACTTCACGTTAAACGATAGTCCCACGAGAGCAAAGCTCGTCGAGGGCAAGACCGTATCGCCTTATTTCGTCACGGAAAGTGTCGGTCAAAAGACCCATTTGACGTTATTTTACCCGTATATGGACGATACTAGCATCGCGCTAACCAAAGACACCACCCATCAAAGCAAACTCATAGATCAAATTTTAATCGACATCATCATGGTAAACGCTACGTCGATACTTCTGATTATTTTTTACGTGCTGTTTTTGTCGCGGATGCTGCTTGTGCCGATCAAAATTTTAAGCAGAAAAATGACGAATTTAAACGAGCGATTTTTGCAGACGGTGAGCCTTGATGAGCTACCGCCCGAGTTTAAGCCGCTGGGCAAAAGCCTAAACCGCTTAATCGAGCGTATTCAGACATTTGTACTTTATCAAAAGGAGCTTTTTGTCGGCGTCGCGCACGAGCTAAAAACGCCGCTTGCGGTGATGAAAACCAAAAACGAAGTGACGCTAATAAAACCGCGCGAGAGCGAAAAATACATTGAAGCACTCAAAAACAACAACGAAGCCATCAATCAAATGAACAAAATGATCGGCTCTATCCTGGAGATCGGGCGACAGGAGGGCGCGCAGTTTGAGGAGGCCGTGCGTATCGACATCATCGAGTTTTTAAATCAATCTGCGAATAATTTTAAAATTTTAGCTCGCGGCGAGGGCAAGGATATCGCGACTGATTTTGCGCCAAACAGACTTGAAATGACGCTACAAACGACGCTTTTAACGCACGTTATACAAAATTTCGTCCAAAATGCGATCAAATTTTCTCCTCGCGGCGCCGTGATCACGCTGCGCTCTCGCCTTAGCGAAAACGAATTTACCATCGAGGTCGTAGACGAGGGCTGCGGCATCGATGAGAGCAAGGACCTTTTTGCGCCGTTTAAGCGTTTCGGCGATAAGGGCGGAGCTGGGCTTGGGCTATTTTTGGCTAAGGGCGCGGCTCAGGCTCTGGGCGGCTCGGTATCTATCAAAAACCGCAGCGACGGGCACAGCGGCGCGATCTCGACCCTCACTCTAGCGATAAATAAAAATAATAAAGGCAAATAAATGGCAAAACGAACCGCCGTCATAGATCTAGGCTCAAATTCGATGCGAATGGCTATTTTTGAGAAGACTTCGCGTTACGCGTTTCACATCATCGGCGAATTTAAGATGAAGGTGCGTCTGGGCGAGGGTGCGTATGAGCACGGCGGCGAGATCGCCCAAAAGTCGATGCAAAAGGCCTGCGAGGCGCTAAGCGAGTTTAAAAATATCGCAAAAAACTACAAATGCACGAAAATTTTCGCCATGGGCACCTCGGCTCTGCGCGACGCTCCGAATGCCGGACTGCTCATAAGTATGGCGCGCAAGGGGCTTGGGATAAATTTAAAAGTCGTTAGCGGCAAGGACGAGGCGACGTTTGGCGGAGTGGCGGCGTTAAATTTGCTCGAGCCGCTAGAGGAGTTCGTCACGCTTGATATCGGCGGGGGGTCTGCCGAGCTTGCGCTTGTTAGCGGAGGCAAGATAATAGACGCCGTGTCGCTAAATTTGGGCACAGTGAGGCTAAAGGAGCTGTTTTTCGATAAGAAAAATTTAAACGCTGCAGCGCCTTTTATCAAAGAGGCGTTTAAAAGTTTGCCTAAAAATTTTAAAAGCAAAAATCTAGTCGCCATCGGAGGCAGCCTGCGCGCGATATCTTCTGCTATCATGTCGGCGCAAGACTACCCGCTAAAAACGGTGCACAACTTTGCTTACAAATTTCAAAATCACAAAAATTTCATCGAAAATTTAGCCCGAGCGAGCGTGCTGGAGCTTGGGAAATTTGGCATCAAAAAAGATCGCTTCGATACGATTAGAGAGGGCGCGCTCATATTTTTAGGCGCAGTGGATGCAGTGGGCGCGCAAAACATCTATACTAGCGGCGCGGGCTTTAGAGAGGGCGTATTTTTGAGCGATATCTTGCGACCGACGCGTAAATTTCCGCCGAATTTCAACCCGAGCGTGAGGAGCTTGCAGGATAGATTTTTGCTAGATGACAACAAGACTATCGTAAAATACGCAAAAGACCTCTTTGCTGCGTTAGAGCCGCTGCACGGGCTTGAGGGGCGGCGATACGAGAGCGAGCTGGCGGTGGCTGCTAGATTGCATAGCGTGGCGCAGTGTTTGGGATTTTACGGCGAGCACGCTAGCTCGGCATTTTTTGTGCTAAATGCCTTAAACTACGGCTTTTCGCATGCGCAAAAATGTCTAGTCGCCGCGATCATCGCACAAAATGGCAAGAAAACCTCGAGCGAATTTGAGCGATTTAAAAACCTGCTTCCTGGCGAGGACGTCGTGCGCTGGCTGAGCTTCATCCTTGCGCTTGCTAAAAATTTAGACGCAAACTGCGCGCATAAGAAGCTAGAGTTTGAGTTTATCAACCACACTTTGCAAATTTACGGCGCCAAGGAGCTGTTTATGGCGAAGGAAAATATCAAAAAGATGACGAAGCCCGATACCTTTGCGATCTGTTTTGCGTGAGTTTACGGATTTTGCCCTTGAAGTTCTTTGAGGGCTTTTTCTACTTTGTTGTCGAATTCTTTTATTTTTGCTAGTATTGTTTCTGATATATTTTTAAATTTTGATTCCAAGTCGTTTTTATTTAAATTTGCTATATTGAATTTTTCTATCGTCTTGGTTCTTTGAAATTTTTGGTTTGGAAAAATCATTTTATATAGGTTTTTTAATTTCTCGTTATTCTTGCAGTCTGCGTCGGAATAGTAACCAAACCAAATATAATTATCATATTTCTCGATACCCAAATTTATAGCATATTCATCATGCTCACGGGCGACTTCAGGTGTTTTGTTATATATGAATTTATACATATTTTCGATACTCTTAGTTTTTATACTGTATTTTGTATAAAGCGGTATATCATTGTTTTTTAGAGTATTTATTATAAAGTCATATAGTTTATCTATTTTTGTCTTTTTGTAGTTAATTAAAATTTGAAGCTCTTTTTCGTATTTGTTCCAAATTTGCTCACATAAATTTTGTAGTTTTTCATTATTCATAATATTTTTCCTTTTTAGCAAATCGACATAGCTTGATAAAATAATATTTGCTTTTTGAGACGAATTATTGTTTTTTAGCGAGCGTTCTATGCTATCGCCTGCCATTTTGTATGTTGCTATTAGCCACTGACTTTGCTCGCTTTTGTCTTTTGGTAAGCGTCCGTCTTTTGTCAAGAAAATATAAATTCTTTTAAAATCCTTATATTTATCGTCAATAAATTTGCGATAATTGAGCAACTGTTCTTCGCCTTCGTCCGCTTCAACTTTGTTTTCTATCGTTATGATAAATTTACTATTTTCGTCAATTACCAAAAGATCAATATTATCGCTTTCTCTAAAAACTCGTATATTCTTTTCTTGGATTTTTAGATATTTTTCTAAATTTTCGTAGCTTTCTGAAGTATTATTGCTATTTTTTAGCGTAAATTTTAAAAATCTCTCTAAAATTTGATATTTTAGTTCGTGTTCATTATCTCCAAAGAGCCAAGCTAAGGTATTTGAGTGTTTTATTTCTTGATTGCCAAGGCCCGTAATTTCAAAGATATTAAAGTCCATTACGCTATTTTTGATAGCGTTAATTTTTTCTTGAGCCTCTTTATCATTTATAAATTCTTTTAAAATTTCCAAATCGTTTTTGGACAAATTTATCTCCGAATTTTAGTCTATACTTGCCTTGTCCTTGTATGCGTCCAGTGTTTGGCGTTTTTCGATGTAGGCGTTTAGCTTTTTTTGATTTTCTTCAAAAAAGCTCTGGAAATCCTGCTCGCTCGTCATCTGTTCTTCGCCGAATTTATCCAAAAGCACGTTTGATGTGCCCGTTAGCACGAGATAGCGTCTGTCAAGATGCTGAAAAAGCACGACTTTGTTCGTGGCATCAAGCGGTTTTTCGTAGATTATCTCCACGCCTTCGTCGCTTTTTACCTTTTCAAACCAGCCGTTTTCGCGCTTTGTTTTTATCGTTTTTTGCTTGTTTTTTAGCTTTGCCTTGACGAACAAAAGCACGACTAAAAGTAGCGCCAAAACGCCCAAAACCGAGTAATATCTATAATCGATCATATCGCTCATACCCTGCGTCATAAAATTTACGTCGCCATTTTGTATACCTAAATTTAAGCCGGCAGCTTGAGCAGACGCGGTCAAATTTGATGCGTTTTGATCGCTGGATAAATTCGTCGCTTCGGTTATATTTTCTCTAGTTTCTTGTGGTGAGAGTGCGGTAGCGGCGGCTGAGTTTGCCGCATTTTCAGGCGTCACGCGTATACGCAGGCCAAAGCCGTCGGTGGTTTTTGACGCGCTAACGGCTACCTGAGCGTCGCTTTTTATCACGAGGGCTAAATTTTGGCCTCTAGGCTCAAACAAAAGCTCTTGTAGTATGCTTGAGTTTACGCTTTTTTCGATATTTTGATCGTTTTGCAGGTCTTTAAAAAGCAGAGTTATCGCGCCGTCTTTGCGCTCTTGCAGGATCGCTCCGCTATAAGGCGCATCAAAGCTAAGCATGATATCGACGCGGTCGCTGCGCTCGTAGACGTTATATGTGGATAAATTTGAACCCCAAAGCGCTACGAAAAACAGTAAAAGCCCGACAAAAATCCTCATAGTTGCTCTCGTTTAAAGTACTGGATGACGGATTTTGAGTCGAGGATTTCATTTATCCTGATGGCGAGGTTTTTTTCGTAGACCATTACTTCGCCCTTGCCAAAAATTCGGTTGTTTATAAAAAGCTCCACGCTCTCGCCGGCAGGCTTTTCTAGATCGATAACCGAGCCTACTTCGAGCTTTAAGAGCTGCTTTACGCTAATCGTCGTTGTGCCTAGCTCTGAGATAAAATCCACTCCGATATCCATCAGCTCGTCGTAGCTTTTAAAAAGCCCGCCGCGCTCTTGCAACATCTCCTGAACCCCTTGCAACGCCGTTTCTACGGCGGTTACTTCTTGTAGTTCTTCGCTCATATTTTTTTGTATCCTGCTTGAAATGTTCTATTTTTGATCTTATAGACGCGTTTGTCGTCTAATTTGACGTGAAAGCTCGTCCTGCCTAGATACTCGGGAGTGCCTAGTTTATAGGCGTTTGCCTCGCGTTCGTTGAGTAGATTTTTGGCGTAGCCGATCGTGAGATTTGCCACCTCTTTGCAGATATCGCTTAGCTCGTCTTCGGCTAGTTTATCGACGCCAAGGAGCACGCTAGCAAAGCGATTTAGCGTATCTTTTTTAAAATAAAGATAAAAGTGAAACTCCTCTTTGCCCTTAAAAATCGGCAAGCTCGAGCCGTAAAATTCGCCTTCCGCGCTCTTTGCGCTCTCTACCTTGTAGCCCAGAGTATCCTCGCACAGATGCTTGATCCCAAGCTCCGCAACGTCCATCATCGCGCCGTCCTTTAAACGAAATTTTTTGATTATACTTAAATTTAACGCAAACGCGGCTAAATTTAAAAAAGTTTATTGATTTGCTTTATCAGCTCTTCGCCCTCAAATTTGGCCGTGAGCTTTACTATCTCGGTGCCGATTATCGCGCCGTCGGCATAGGTTTTTACCTCGTCGGCATCGTTTTTATTTTTCACGCCAAAGCCCACCGCGACAGGCAGATCACTTCTTTTTTTTAGATCCTTTACTAGCGCCTTTAGCCTCTCCTCGCTTGCTCGCTGCGACCCGCTCACGCCGATAGCACCCAGAGCATAGACAAATCCTGAGCCAAATTTTAAAATTTTATCCGCGCGGTTTTGTGAGGTGACGCTGATTAACGGGATAAGATCAAGATCAAATTTAGCGCATAGGCCCGCTACCTCCTCGCTCTCCTCAAACGGCAGATCGGGGATGATGAAGCCAGCTATACCGACATCTTTTGAGCGAGCGATAAAATTATGTACGCCGTAGGCAAACACGATGTTAAAATATACGAGAAATACGACCGGTTTATTTATCTTGCCTTTGCACTCTTCTAGCATGGAAAATATCGCGTCCGTATTTACGCCCTTTGCGGCGGTTTCAAAGCTAGCTTGCGCGATGAGTTTGCCGTCTGCGAGCGGATCGGAGTATGGGATACCAAGCTCAAGTAGATCTAGGCAGCTGCCGTCTAAATTTAGTAAAAACTCCTTCGTCGCTTCGACGCTAGGATATCCCGCTACGATGTAGCCGATGTTTGCTTTTTTGTCCGCGAACGCGTCTTTTACCTTAGCCATAAATTTTTCCTTTCTCGTAGCTCATCACGGTGTTTATGTCTTTGTCGCCGCGCCCTGAGACGTTTACGACGATGACGCTTTTTTTCGTCAAATTTGGGCAGAGCTTTTCTAGATACGCTAACGCGTGCGAACTCTCGATCGCAGGTATGATGCCTTCTAGGCGGCTGGTTAGATATAGCGCGTTTATGCATTCATCATCAGTGACGCCGTAGTAGGCGGCTCGCTTACTCTCGTGCAGGTGCGCGTGCTCTGGGCCTACGCCAGGATAATCAAGCCCCGCCGAGATACTATGTACCGGCTCGATCATGCCGTATTCGTCCTGCAAAACGATCGTTTTCATGCCGTGAATGATGCCTGTGCGGCCCTTGGTTAGCGTTGCGGCGTGATACGGAGTGTGAGCGCCAAGCCCTGCTGCTTCGACTCCGATCAAATTTACGTCCGCGTCGCCCAAAAACGCGCTAAAGATACCGATCGCGTTGCTGCCGCCGCCGACGCAGGCGATGACGTAGTCCGGATGCACGCCGTATTCTTTTAGTTGTGCTTTGGTCTCGCGGCCGATGATACTCTGGAAGTCGCGCACGATCCTAGGATACGGATGCGGGCCGACTGCCGAGCCGATGACGTAAAAGGCGCTTTCTATCTCGTTTACCCACGCTTGGATCGCTGCGGTGGTGGCCTCTTTTAGCGTTTTTAGACCCTCTTCTACGCTCACGACTCTGGCGCCCAAAAGCTGCATGCGAAATGCGTTTAGCTGCTGGCGCTCTACGTCGGTCGCACCCATATATACGTCGCACTCAAGGCCGAGCAGTGCCGCCGCGGTCGCAGTCGCCACGCCGTGCTGGCCAGCGCCCGTCTCGGCTAAAACCTTCTTTTTGCCCATTTTTTTGGCTAGAAGCGCTTGGGCTAGGGCGTTATTTATCTTATGCGCGCCCGTGTGGTTTAGATCCTCGCGCTTGAGGTAAATTTCATGCCCGTAGTGCGAGCTAAGGCGTTTTGCGTGATATAGCGGGCTCGGGCGTCCGACGTAGTTTTTTAGTAGGTCGTCTAGCTCGGCCTCAAATTCAGCCGTTTTTGCTATGCGCTCATATGCGTCCTCTAGCTCATCTAGCGCGAACATAACGGTTTCCGGCACGAACTGCCCGCCGAATTTGCCAAAATATGCTTTTTTATTCATCGGTATCCTTTAAATTTTCGTTCTATTTTAGCATTTTAAGTTTTTATTAGGCTTATTTTGTGTGCGATATGGCAGCGTTAGCCGGCAAGCTGGTAAAATGAGTAAATTTAAAACATGCCATATTTTATTTAGACGAGGCGGTAAAGGCGTAAATTTGCCTTCGCCGCAAACAAATTTACGCCTTTATTAGCTCCAAAATTTTCCTTATTTTGTCGGCCGATTTTATACCGTTTTTGTCCTCGACTTTTGAGTTTAGATCGAGCACTCGCGGGCTAAATTTAATCGCTTCGCGCACGTTGTGCTCGCCGATACCGCCCGCCATGCCGAAGTCAAATTTGACCGCACGCAAAATCTCCCAATCAAAGCTGATGCCGTTGCCGCCGGCGTTTTCGCCCTTGCAGTCAAAAAGCGGCATATCGCAAAGCGCGGTATCGACGGCTGGTAGTGCATCTAGCACGCTATAGACGCGCCAAACCTCTAGCCCCATCGTCTTTAAATTTGCGTATAAATTTGAGCTAACCTCTCCGTGGATCTGCGCCACGTCAAGCGCGGCAAATTCACAGATTTCCATTATCTCGCAGTCGCTTTGCTCTGCAAAAACTCCGACGCATTTTTTACCCGCTGCGTGCGCGATGTCAGCTATCTCGCGCGCCGTCCGTGCGCTCACCCGCCGTTTGCTTTTAGCAAATATCGCGCCCAAAAAATCAACGTCCAAACTCGCCACGTCGCGCGCCTCCGCAGGCGTTTTAATGCCGCAAATTTTAACCAGCGTCACGCTTTGCCTCGCACGTAGTCTTCAAAATAGCGATAAACTTTGCCGCTTTTTATCGCGTCCAGGATGACCTCTTTGGCCTGCGCGGGACTGTCCGCGACGCCCGCTGTGTAGAGCGCAAACATAGCGTTTAGCACGACTACGTCAAATTTCGGTCCGTTCAACTCGCCTTTTAAAATTTGCTTTAAAAATTCGGCGTTTTGCTCAGGCGTGCCGCCCTCGATCTCGCTGTGAAACGCTCGTCTGAAGCCAAACTGCTCGGGTGTGATGCTGTACTCGCTGATCTGGCCGCTGCGTAGCTCCACGACGCGCGTCTCGTCACACAAGCTGATCTCGTCTAGTCCGTCCTCGCCGCGAACCACCAGCGCGCGCTCGCGTCCAAGCAGCTGCAGCGTCTCGGCGTAGAGGCGCAAAACCGGCTTGTGATAGACGCCTACGAGCTGATTTTTGAGCGCTAAATTTGGATTTAGCAGCGGGCCAAGTACGTTAAAAACCGTGCGGATGCCCAGGCGCTGGCGCACTTCGCGCACCTCGCCAACTAACGGATGGAAAAACGGCGCGTGGAAAAAGGCTAAATTTTTATCGTTTAGCAGTTCGCGCTGCCCTAGGAGCGAATTTGAGCTCTTAACGCCCAAAATTTCCAGCACGTCCGAGCTGCCTGATTTGCTAGAAACGGCCTTATTGCCGTGCTTTGCGACCTTGACGCCAAGGCTTGCGAGGATAAACGCGACGGTCGTCGAGATATTTATCGTCTTAAAGCCGTCGCCGCCCGTGCCGCAAAGGTCGATCATCGGCGAGGGATCGCGGTATGTTTGCGAGTATTTTAGGATGTTTTTAGCCAGGCTTGCTAGGCTTTGCGGATAGAGGCTTTTTTCGCTGATTAGCACCAAAAGTGCCGCTAGCTGCGTGATCTCGTACTCTTTGCTCGCGATGATTTCGCAAATTTGCTCAAAGTCGCGGTCGTCCAGGCGCTCGTTTTCTTGTAGTTTGATTAGAAACGGCTTTAGCGGGCGGATTTTGGGCTCTTTGGCGACTTCGGCTGCAGGCGCGGCTTCGTAGTTGATGAAATTTTCGATGATTTTTTTGCCGTACTGCGTGAAGTAGCTTTCGGGGTGAAACTGTATACCGAAAATCGGCCTGTCTCTCACGCTAAGCGCCATCACTACACCGTCCTCGCTCACGGCCGTGCATTCTAAATTTGACGGTAGCTCGTCCACGTAAAGCGAGTGGTAGCGCATGACCTCAAATTCATCGGGTAGCCCCGTAAATAGCGGCTCTTTGCGGCTAACTTTTATTAGCGAGGTTTTGCCGTGATAGGGCTTTTCTAGGCGTTTGATCTTTGCGCCGTGTACGAGCCCGATCGCCTGATGCCCGAGGCAGATACCAAGGATCGGCGCGGCGATGTCGCTTCGCAAAATCTCTAAACAAATACCGCTATCTTGCGGGTGTTTCGGTCCCGGGCTTAATACGATTTTGCTCGGATTTAGCCTGCGGATCTCGTCTAGCGTGATCTTGTCGTTGCGCACGCAGCGCACTTCTTCGTCGGTTAGTTCGCGTAGGTACTGCTCCACGTTGAATACGAAACTGTCATAATTGTCTATCAATAAAATCATTTTTTTCCTTTTAAACGGCTTGTCTCGCGAGTGCTTTTTGCGGATTTTGTTAAAATTTGACTCGATAGGCTATATGCCTTATCTTCGTCAAATTTTAACTTCAAAACCCCAAAAATCATCTCACGATACCTCGCCTTAACTTTTTATAGTCAAATTTCAAATTTACAAATTTGACTCGCCGAGACCTGAGCCTTTAAAACGTAAATTTAAAACGTGCGCCGCAACAGCGCTAACGCACCCCACTAACGTGCAGTGGGGATAGTGGCGGCTTCTGCGTCGCTACGCTCGTAGCCGCGAGCAGACCGTAAGTAGAAACCCCTTCCGCCTCCCAAGAAAAACAAAATTTAAAAAGTTTTTATATAGCAAACCCTAGTCTGCAACGACAATTTCTCAAATTTCCCTTGCGTTTTTCGTAAACACGTTTAGTACCGAGGCGCGTTTTTTACAAATTTCTTTATATTCGTATTCAGGAACGCTATCGATCACGATTCCGGCCCCGGCCTGCACGAAAATTTCGGCAAAATTTTCCCCGAGCTCTCTGCTTTTTAAATTTGACTCGTTTGCGCCGTCAAGGTGCGGGTCATGCCCGCTAGCATCAAATTTGCGCGCAAATATCGCGCTTCTAATCAAAATAGCCATTTGCGCGTCGCCGTTAAAGTGGAAAAACCCGATGCCGCCGCCGTAGGCATTGCGCCTGTACGACTCAAGCTCGGCGATGATCTCCATGGCGCGGATTTTGGGCGTACCGCTGAGCGTGCCTGCGGGAAAGATACTGCCGACCGCATCAAATGCGTCTAGATCGTCTGCCTTCGCGCCGTAGACGTCGCTCACGATGTGCATCACGCTCTCGTAGCGCACGATGCGCATGGCGTTTTTGACCGCGACGCTTTTTGGCTTGCTGACGCGGCCGATGTCGTTGCGGGCGAGGTCGATGAGCATTTTGTGCTCGGCTAGTTCCTTTTCGTCGCTTAGCAGTTCGCGCTCAAGCGCGGCGTCCTGGGTCGCGTCCTTACCGCGTCCGCGCGTGCCGGCTATGGGCGCGACGTAGATTTTGCCTTCTTTGATCTCGCAGACTAGCTCGGGACTAGAGCCCGCGACGTCGCCGTAAGGGGTCGGAAAGTGAAACATATAAGGGCTCGGGTTTGCCTCGCTTAAGGCTCGGTAGAAGTCAAGGCTATCCATATCCGAGGCTAGTTTTAGCTGCTCGCTTAGCACGACTTGAAAGACGTCGCCGCTTTTTAGATACTCTTTGGCGCGTTCGGCGATCTTTAGAAAATGCGCTTTTTCGCCCTCTAAATCGGTTAAAATTTTATATTCGCTCTGCCTTTTTGCGCGCTGTTCCTTGGCGGCCGCTTCGTCGTCCGCGCTAAATTTAACTAAAAAATCGTAATACCGCTCGCAATCGCCGTAAAAGCTGTAAATTTTGCTATTTTTATCAAAGTGCAGGTAGGCGCGGGCGTTGGCGTAGAAAAAGTCGGGGAAATCATACTGCGAGGCGTTAAATTCGGGGATTTTTTCAAAATATTTTATCCCGCCGTAGCCCAGTACTCCAAACAGTCCTGCAAAAGGGGCATCAAATTTTTGAGCTTTAAAATAGCTCTTAAGCCCGGCAAAATCGGTTTGCTCGCTGCTTATATACTCGCAGTCGATGCCGACTATGGTCTGCGTCGTGTCCTCGGCGAGGTAGGAGTTAGTAAATCTCTCGCGGATCTTTTCGTAATAAAAAACTGGGCTCAAAAGTAGCATAAAATATCCTTTAATGAGCGTAGATTATATAAAAATTAAGCTTAATTTTCATTTGACGGCGGCGTCAAAAAGCTCGCGCTCTAGCCTTTGCGCCGCGTCTAGGGCTGGACAGTCCGAGACGCCGTATCTGGCCGCGACGCTTTTTATATCCTCAAAGCTCACGACTGTTTTGCCCTCTATTTTTTGAAATAAAAACCTAAACGGAAGCTCCAGCGCTAGGCTCGGTTCGCATTCTATTAACGGCGCAAGTACGCCAGGAGCGCCAAAAATCACAGTGACCGACGGGGTCAAATTTACTCCCGTTTGCGCGGCGAAAACGTGATGAGGCACTACAGCAAATTCGCTAACGTCTTTCATGTCAAGCAGTCTTTGAAATCTCTTAATCGCGCCTTCTAGCTCTAGCTCGCTTTGACCTGCCGTGACGCCGGCAAAGGCCAAATTTAACCCCGCAAAAATCATCAAAAACAATCTTTTCAATAACTTCCCTTTTTTAAATTTTAAAATTAATTTTACCCAAAAACGGCTAAAATCGGATTTTACTTTAAGGCGAGATTATGGAAATTTTATCGGTTGCGTCGATCGGATACGTGTGTTTGGGACTATTTATTGGCTTTTTGTCCGGATTTTTGGGCATCGGCGGCGGCGCGGCGGCCGTACCGATACTCGTATTTTTGGGCTTTGACGTCAAATACGCAATCGGCGTAAGCGTCCTTCAGATGATGTTTAGTTCGGTCTACGGCTCGCTTTTAAATCTCAAAAACAAGACCGTCGATCTAAAGCCCGCTTTGGTTCTGGGCAGCGGCGGCTTTTGCGGGGCGAGCGCGAGCGGCTTTATCGTAGCGAGCGTTCCGTCGAAATTTTTGCTTCTCACACTTATCTGCATTCAAATTTTTAACGTTATTAAGCTATTTTTTAAAAATCCTGAGCCAAAAGGTGCGCATAATCCCTCTCTCGTACCGCTTTTTTTCGTCGGACTTTTTGTCGGCGCGGTAGCGATCAGCGTGGGTATCGGCGGCTCGGTTATCATCATGCCGGTTTTGATAAATTTCTTAAACTACGACATAAAAAAGGCGATCAGCACGGGACTGTTTTTTGTGATATTTTCGTCGATTTCGGGCTTTATAAGTCTAACTTTGCAAGGGCTCGTGCAGTACGAGGTTGGCGTTTTGGTCGGTATCGGCTCGCTTATAAGCGTGAGATTTGGCGTAGCTTTAGCGCAAAAGATCGACCGTGCTATCCAAAAAAGATGCCTGCTTGCGCTTATTTGTACGACGTTAATCATAATGATAAATAAGCTTTTTGCTTAAATTTGAGTTTATGGATTTAAAACAATACGATTAAATTTGCGATAAATAAGAGAGTGGGGTAAATTTACCCCGCCCGCCTTCAATAAAAATCAGAAATTTTCTAAAAATCCGCCGTCGCTTAGTTTTAGCTCGAGATCTTTTATGTAGTCTTCGGCCGCCTTTTGGTATTCGTTTTTGCTGACGGTTTTTATTGTTTCGCCGTTTTTGCCGGCAAACTCCAGATTCCTTTCGCGTGCAAATTTTACCGTTTGTTTTACGATATTTTCGAGCGAGTTTTCGCCGTTAAATTTAAGCGCGATAAATGCGTCAAACTGCGAAAAATTTGCCGGTACGTTTAGTTCGTCAGCGATTTTAATCACCGGTTCGTCTGCGGCACTAAAATACTCAAAATATCCACGCGCTCGCTCTTTTAGGCGACTCTTACCAACTTCATAAGTAATTTTCGGACGCTCGTATGTCGTTAGCTTTGCGCAGTCTGCGGCCAAAATCTCCATAAAGCCGAAATATGCCGATTTTACCGCATTTTCGTCGTCTTTTAAAAGCGCTGCGACGTCGGCAAAATTTATGCTTGCCGGATATACGTCGGTAAAGACTTGATAAAGCCAGTCATAATCCGGCTTCATTAGAGCATTTTTGGCATCCACGTAACCGTCTTTCGTTTTATTGAAACCTGTAGATATATGTAGTTTGCAAAGCTCGTCTACGCCGATATTTACGCTAAAATCACTTGGGAAGATTTCTTTGTGTACTATCATGCTGCTTCTAAAAACTCTATTGGTTAAAAAGTCAAGTATCTGCTCTCTTTCGATACGCGAGTTAAAATTTGCATTGATATACGAGTCGAATTCTTCTAGACCTAAATTTGACTGAAAAACGTCCTCGAGCCCCACTTCGGCTAGATAAGCAAGGTTGTTTTCTGTCAAGTGATCTATAAAATGTCTAAAATAAATCGGGTTATTAAAAGCTTCTAAGTATTCGTGCGCTATGTATGAGTCTGCGGTAGTTAGAATGTGATCGATATGAAATTTTAAGCTATCGAAATTTACCCAAACTTGACTTACGTTACCGTCTTTTTGGCAAAATTTGGCGTATTCTCCCAGCACCTTTAAAAGCTCCCTTGCTTTTGCTACCTTTTCCGTTTCGCTCTCTATGTCGCGCGTACCGAAAATCAAAAAATCTCTGATCGTGTCTTTTATTTTCCAGCCGGGATACGTATTGTAGCTCACGTACGCCACGCCGTTGGGGCTCAAAAATCGCTTGATAGTTTTTAAAATCGCGTCCTTTACCATATCGGGCACCCAACTATAAACGCCGTGGCAGATGATGTAGTCAAATTTGCCGTAATCTCTAACGTCCGCATCCGTAAAATCGCAGATATCTTTTGCCCTAAATTCGATATTATCCACGCGCATTTGCTCGGCTAGCTCTTTGGCTTTATTTATCTGCACCTCGCTTAGATCTATGCCTAGCACCTTTGCCTGCGGATTTGCGATAGCAAAAGGAAACAAATTTCCGCCGTAGCTGCAGCCAATTTCTAGCACTTTGGCTGTTTTGGACGGCGGAGGAGTTAGCGATAAAAACGAAGCCAAAGCCTCAAGCCGCGCAGGCGAAGTGCCAGGGAAGGCAGCCGAGATATATGGAAGCTCGTCGTAGGATTTTTGGATGTCGTTCATTTTGTAGCCTTAAGTTAAAATATTTTTACGATGATACAGCAACGGCTATTAAATGTGGGTAAATTTAGGCGGTTAAGGCCGCCTAAATTTGATTAAAATTTAAGCCCAAAAACAGCTGAAGCGATAAAGACGACGGTCGCCGTGATGAGAAAAATTCCGATGATATTTAGCCAGATTCCGGCTTTTATCATCGAGCTGATTTTTACGTAGCCAGAGCCGTATGCGATGGCGTTTGGCGGCGTGGCGACGGGTAGCATAAATGCAAACGTAGCCGCCATAGCGACCGGGATCGTAAACAGCATAACGTTTGCGCCGGTATAGCCAAGCCCCGCGCTAACGCCTGCGATGACTGGTAAAAAGGCCGCTGCAGTGGCGGTATTTGACGTGATCTCGGTTAGGAAAATGACGAGCGTTACGACGGCCATGATGATCGCGGCGACAGGCAGCGCGCCGAGCGCAGAGACCTGATGACCGATCCAAAGCGACAGCCCGCTACTGCTAAACTGCGCCGAGAGCGATAGTCCGCCGCCAAAGAGTATGAGGATATCCCATGGCAGCTTTTTGGCGCTATCCCAGTCGATGAGGCGTTCGCCGCTTTTGTTTGCCGGTACGATAAATAGTAAAATCGCCGTACTCATGGCGATTATCGCATCAAGGCTGGCGATTTTTATCTCAAAGGACTTTAGGATAAAGCCTAGCGATATCCAGCACGCGGCCGCTGCTACGAAGATGACCCCGACTAGCTTTTCTGGCGTGGTTATGGGGCCTAGTTTATCTAGCTCGTCTTGGATCACTTTTTTGCCATTTGGTATCTCGCCGATTTCTGGCCTAAAGAGTACGTAGGTGAGCAAAAACCAACACGCCGCAAGCATAACGACGCTAAGTGGCACGCCCACTAACATCCACTCAAAAAAACCGATCTCGATGCCAAATTCGTTTTTCATGTATGCGACTAACAGAGCGTTTGGCGGAGTACCGATGATGGTGCCCACTGAGCCTATCGAGGCGGCGTAGGCGATGCCTAGCATCAGCGAGATGCCGAAATTTGAGCTAAAGGTGCTCGTTTTTTCCTTTATCTCCTTTGCGATGTCGCGGCCTTTGTGAAATACCGTATTCATAAAGCCACCTTGCACGCCTTTTCGCGAAATTTCGTCCAAATTCGCCACATCCTCGATCGCCGTAAACGTCCATTTTTGAGTCGTTAGCCGTCCTACTAGATGCAGTACGCTAAGGCCCACCGGTAGCATCATTATGGCGGTTGCGGTGTTGCTCACCCACATGGATAAAAATCCAGTCGCCACCATAAATCCAGCCACCAGCCGCCTAGGGCTCGTACCTACTAAAAGCACGATGGCAAGGGCGATTCTAGTGTGTAGATTCCACCTTTGCATCGCAAGGGCTAGCACAAAGCCCCCCATAAAAAGATAGATGGTGTCCGAAGCATACGGCGCGGCGACTACCTTAAACGCATCGACGCCTAGCACCGGAAATGCCACCATCGGTACCAGGGCGGTTGCGGGCAGGGCGATGGCCTCGGTCATCCACCACGCCGCCATCAGCGCAGCTACTGCGGCTACGACGGGCATGGCTTCTACATGCAGCTTTTTGCCCTTGGCTGCAGCTAGGGCGATGTCTCCTGCGTTTGCGGGGAAGATTTTATACACCCAAATCGCTAGCAAAACGCCTAGCACCAGCCCGATGAGCTCGACTCGGTTTGTTCTTCTGTCGATAGGAATATTTGGATTTGCCATGATGACTCCTATACTTGGGATAATTTATAATACACCCAAAAAGCTTATAGCTTAAAAAAATCTTTTGCTTTAAAATTGATTTTTTACTAAAGTGTTGATAAAAGTAACAGCGATTTTAGTTAAAGCGATTTTGGGTATAATTACGGGTTAAAAATTTAAAATCACGGAAGCGAAAATGAACGCAAACGACACCATAAAAATCACGGGCGCGCGCGAGCACAACCTAAAAAATTTAAATTTAGAAATCCCAAAAAACAAGCTCGTAGTTTTCACCGGACTTAGCGGCAGCGGCAAGAGCACTCTAGCGTTTGACACGCTTTATGCCGAGGGACAGCGCAGATATATGGAGAGCCTTAGTAGCTACGCTAGGCAGTTTCTAGACCGCGTAGGCAAGCCCGATGTAGATAAGATCGAGGGCCTCACGCCCGCCATCGCGATAGATCAAAAAACCACGTCCAAAAACCCGCGCTCGACCGTGGGCACGATAACGGAAATTTACGACTACCTGCGCCTTCTATACGCTCGCATCGGCATCCAGCACTGTCACAAATGCGGCAAACCGATCTCTAAAATGTCGGCTAGCGACATCATAAACGAGATCCAAAAGCTCCCCCAGGGCGCTAAAGTCGTCATTTATGCTCCGCTAGTGCGCGAGAAAAAGGGCACGTGGGCGGATTTGATCGAAAATTTGCGAAGCAAAGGCTACGTGCGCGCCCAGATAGACGGCGTGCAGGTGAGATTAGACGAGGAGATCGAGCTAGCTAAAACCAAAAAGCACACGATAAAGCTCATCGTAGACCGAATCGTGATAGACGCGGGTAACGCGCAGCGTCTGGCGCAAGACGTAGAAAAAGCGCTAAATGAAAGCTACGGCGAGGTCGAGATCGAGATAGCAAACGCCGAAGAACTCGGACTAAAAGAGAGCTTCATCCACTACAGCGAGCACTCGGCGTGCTTTGATTGTAAAATTTCATTTACGCCGCTCGAGCCGCTTAGCTTTAGCTTTAACTCCCCAAAAGGCGCGTGCGAGAGGTGCGACGGGCTAGGCATCAGATATAGCCTAGATCTCACCAAAGTGATCGATGAAGAAAAAAGCATCGAAGGCGGCGCGATAAAGCTTCTTTACGGCTACAACATGAGCTATTATTATAAATTTTTGCTAGCTTTTTGCGAGCAAAACGGCATCGACGTAAAGCTCCCCTACTGCGAGCTTAGCGAGGATGAAAAGCGTCTCGTGCTCTACGGCAACGTAAAAGAGGTCGAGTTTTTCTGGAAGCGAAACAAGCTACTGCGCAAATTTGAAGGCGCGCTAAAAATCACGCACGGACTGCTAAAGGACTACAAGGACTTTGACGAATACATGAGCGAAAAAGTCTGCGACGACTGCGGAGGACACAGACTAAAGCCTCAAAGTCTAGCCGTCAAGGTCGCTGGACGCGGTATCGGCGAAATTTTAGACATGAGTATCGAAAACTGCACCGCGTTTTTCTCAGACGAGTCAAATTTCAGCTACCTTAGCGAGTATGATAAAACGATCGCAAAGCCGATATTTAAGGAGATAAACGAGAGGCTGTTTTTTCTCTACGACGTGGGGCTTGGCTATCTTTCGCTCGGACGCGACGCGAGGACGATTAGCGGCGGCGAAGCGCAGCGTATCAGGATCGCTAGCCAGATCGGATCGGGCCTTAGCGGCGTGATGTACGTGCTAGACGAGCCTAGCATCGGTCTGCACGAGCGCGATACGCTAAAGCTCATCAAAACGCTGCGAAATTTGCAAGCCAAAGGTAACTCCGTGATCGTAGTCGAGCACGATAAAAAGACTATCGAGGAGGCCGACTACGTCGTGGACATCGGGCCTGGAGCGGGGAAATTCGGCGGGCAGATAGTTTTTGCCGGCGACGTGAAAAGCCTGCTAGGCTCAAGTACGCAAACCGCGCTTTACATAAACGGCGAAAAGGAAATCGACTACCGAAAAGACCGAAAAATCGACACTTGGCTTGAAATCTCAAACGTAAATATCAACAACATATCAAATTTAAGCGCGCGCTTTCCGCTGCGAAATTTGGTCGGTATCACGGGAGTTTCTGGCTCAGGCAAAAGCTCGCTCGTGCTGCAAACCCTGCTGCCTGAAGCCCAGGAGCAGCTAAACCGCGCCAAAAAGGTAAAAAAGGTCGCGGGAGTAAATTTGAGCGGACTAGAAAATCTAGATAAAGTGATCTACCTCGATCAAAGCCCGATCGGCCGCACTCCGCGCTCAAATCCGGCCACCTATACGGGCGTGATGGACGAGATCAGAGGGCTTTTTGCGCAGACTAAAGAGGCCAAACTGCGAGGCTACAAGATCGGCAGGTTTAGCTTTAACGTCAAGGGCGGACGCTGCGAAAAGTGCCAAGGCGAGGGCGAGATCACGATCGAGATGCACTTTTTGCCCGACGTAAACGTCGTTTGCGACTCGTGCGGCGGCACCCGCTACAACGCGCAGACGCTAGAAATCCTCTACAAAGGCAAAAGTATCGCGGACGTGCTAAATATGAGCATCGACGAGGCGGTGGAGTTTTTTAAATCCGTGCCCAAAATCGCTAGCAAACTAACGACGCTGCAAGACGTGGGCCTAGGCTACATCACGCTAGGGCAAAACGCCGTGACGCTAAGCGGCGGCGAGGCGCAGCGCGTAAAGCTCGCAAAGGAGCTCAGTCGCTCAGACACCGGAAATACGCTCTATATCCTCGACGAGCCGACTACGGGGCTGCATTTTGCCGACGTCGATAGGCTCGTGCGCGTGCTGCACCACCTGGTCGATCTTGGCAACTCGGTCTTTGTCATCGAGCACAATATGGACGTCATCAAAAACTGCGACTACATCGTCGATATGGGGCCTGAAGGCGGCGCAAAGGGCGGTAAAATCATCGCCGAGGGCAGCGTAAAAGATGTCGCTAAAAATTATAAAAAAACGGGTAGCTATACGGGTAAATTTTTAGCCGAGGAGCTTGAAAATATGAAAAACGCGGCAAAAAAGGCGAAGAAAAAATAAAAATTTTGAGAAGTTTGAAGCGGATCAAATTTGCGGTATAAATTTGATGGTTTGCAGGCTTAACCTCGCCAAAATTTGGCTAGCAAAAACTGCGGTAAATTTAACGAAAGGCAAAAATGAGGCTTTGGACGATAAGCTTTAAATATCTCGATGCAAAGGGGCTAGTCGCACTTTGGCGCGAGGCGCTGCTGGCTAAAAACGTGCTGGCTGGGCTTACCAAGGGCTACAAAAATCACCCGCAGCTTGACCGCTTTTACGCGCATGAAAACGCGTGTGAGGCGATAAATGCGTATTTAGCGGAGGTTTATGCGCAGGCCTGCGCTCGCGGCTATAAATTTGACGCAGCGAAGGTGGGCGAATTTGACGAGCGAAATTTAGCTAAAATAGCCGTCTCTCGCGGGCAGATAGAGTATGAATTCGCATTTTTGCAAGAGAAGCTAAAATCACGCGACATCAAGGCTTACGAGCGAAATTTAAGCGTAAAAAATATAGAAATCGCAAGCATTTTTAAAGAGGTCGATGGTGAAATCGAGCCGTGGGAGAAGGTGAAAAATTAGCGCCGTTTCGTGCTAGGTTTTTTTGGCTTGCCTAGGCAAATTTGATTAAAAACGCCAAAATACATTACGACGATTTTGCCGAAAATTACGGTAAATTTCGAGCGTTAAATTTAGATATTTAAAACGCCGTAAAATAGCGCAAATTTGGCGCTAGGCTGATAAGCGGCTTTGAGCGAGTAAATTTGATTTTGCGTTTTGGCGATGTATGGACATCAAGATAAAATCTCGCATGAATAGCGTTGCGATAAAATCTAAAATTTACGAGCTAGCGCGGGCATTTGCTAAATTTAACGTTTTAAATTTGACAGCAAATTTAAAAGAACGAAATAGTCAAATTTAAAAAGGTGAACCCGGCGTTATTTCCGCCAAATTCGCCTCTGTTTTTTAAAATCAAACTCTGTCGACGGGCCAAAATTCGCAATCAAATTTGACGAATCGGCGAGCTAAATTTACTCCGCTTTCATCTGCTCGGCGGCAGGCACCTTAGGTAGTCCCGGCATCAGCATCGTCGATCCGCTAACCGCCACGATAAAGCCGGCTCCCCCGCGTATCTCAAGCGCGCTAACCTCGAAGCTAAAGCCCTTCGGCCGTCCTAGTAGCTTAGCGTCCGAGCTAAAGCTATACTGCGTTTTTGCGACGCAAACTGGGAAGGCGTCAAAGCCTAGACGCGAAATCTCGGCCAGATCCTCCTGCGCGCGCGGGCTAAAGACGACATCTTTTGCGCCGTAAATTTTAGTCGCGATCTTTTCGATCTTGGTTTTGACGGGGTCGGCGGGCTCATACGTGAAGTTTATCTCATGCACCTGTTTTTCGCAGATTTGCGCGACTTTTTTAGCTAGATCCTCCGTGCCGGCGCTTCCTTTTAAAAAGCCTTCGCACAGGCTAAACCCAGCCCCCGACTCCTCGCAAAGAGCGCGCACGTGGGCGATCTCCTCGTCCGAGTCCGAGGCGAATTTATTTAGCGCGACGATGACGTTTTGATTGAAATTTTTTAGATTTTCTATGTGGGCTTTTAGGTTTTCGCCGCCTAGTTTTAGCGCGTCTAAATTTGGCTGCGAGATGCCGTCCTTATCGCATCCGCCGTTATATTTTAGCGAGCGGATAGTGCTTACTAACACGACGCACTTTGGCGCAAGTCCTGCGGTGCGGCACTTGATATCGAGGAACTTTTGCGCTCCTAGCTCGGCGCCAAATCCCGCCTCGGTCACGACGTAGCCCGCTAAATTTAGCGCCGTTTTAGTTGCGATCACGCTGTTGCAGCCGTGCGCGATATTTGCGAACGGTCCGCCGTGGATGAGCACCGGCGTGCCCTCTAGAGTTTGCACGAGGTTTGGTTTTATCGCCTCTTTTAGCAGGACGCAGACGGCGTCGGCGCAGTTTAGGGATTTTGCGCGCACGAGGCCGCCCTCTTTATCGTAGGCGACGACGATGTTTTCGACGCGCTCTTTTAGATTTTTTAGGCCGGTTGCTAGGCACAGGATCGCCATTATTTCGCTAGCGGCGGTGATTACGAAGCCGTCCTTGCGGGTAAATTTATTGCTCTTTTCAAGGCCGATTTCGATCTCTCTTAGCGAGCGGTCGTTCATATCCATGCAGCGTTTGAAAACGACGCGCGCAGGGTCGATATTTAGGGCGTTACCGTGGTGGATGTGGTTATCTAGCATCGCCGCGATGAGGTTATTTGCCGAGGTGATAGCGTGAAAGTCGCCGTTAAAGTGCAGGTTGATATCCTCGCTCGGCGTCACCTGCGAGTAGCCGCCGCCCGTCGCTCCGCCCTTTATACCAAAAACCGGCCCCAGGCTCGGCTCTCTAAGCGCGGCACACACGCGTTTGCCGATACGCGCTAAGCCGTCTGATAGCCCCACGGTCACGGTCGTTTTGCCCTCGCCGTACGGGGTCGGATTGGTCGCGGTGACTAGGATGAGGTTTGCGCCCGTCGCGTTACCTAGTCGCGGCTCGATCTTGGCTTTTAACTTGCCGAAGGTATCTAGCGCTTCCTCGCCTAGCCCCAGTTTTGCGCCGATTTTTACGATATTTTGCGGCTTTGCGCTCGCTTCTATTTCTCTGTCGCTTAGCATCGTCTTTCCTTAAAAATTTGATTTAAAATGATTTTGTAATTTTACCCCGCAAATGCGAAAAATCTCATTAAATTTTAGCCGCTCGTAATCAAATTTGGGCTAAATTTGAAATTAAAATCAGCAAAGGGGCGACGATGAAGGCGGTGAACGTTTTGCTTTTTGAGGGATTTACTACTATGGACGCGCTGGGGCCGGCGGAGGCGCTATCTAGGACGCTGGATGACGGGCGAAAGTGCTACGAGATAGAGTATTTCTCGGCTGCTGGCGGGCTCGTCGGCGGCAGTACGAATGCTAAAATTTGGACGCGAAAGCTAAGCGAGATAGCTAAATTTGACGTTTTGATAGTGCCGGGCGGTTTTGCGGTTAGAGAGCTTGCGCATGAGAGCGAGTTTATCGCGGCTCTGGTCGAGCTAGCGCGCAGACACGAGTATGTGATCGCGGTATGCACGGGCTCGGTTTTGCTAGCTAAAACGGGACTTTTGGACGGCATGGAGGCCACGAGTAACAAGCTATCATGGCAGTGGGCGACCTCAGAGGCTCCTAGCGTGCGCTGGATGCGTGCGGCTAGGTGGTGCGTTAGCGGGAAATTTTACACCGGCTCTGGCGTGAGCGCGGGTATCGACGAGGCTCTGGGTTTTATCGCCGATATGCACGGTCGGGACGAGGCGCAGCGTATCGCTCGGGCGATGGAGTACGTCTGGAATAGCGACAAAAACGCGGAGTTGTTTTAAATTTTAGTTTGCGGCGGTTGCTTAAATTTGAGTGCTAAATTTAAACCGAGTCAAATTTCGAGGCGCTGTACCTAAAAGATGCGTGAAAAACAAATTTACAAAATTAGCCGTTCAAAAGCACGGGTATAAAAAGAGCAAATTTAGTCTGATAGTCGGAAGATTTCTGATTTATGGCTAAAAACAAGTAAATAATCCAAAACGATGCAAATTTTACTGCCAAAAATCGCAAATTTTATAAATTCAGCGGTTTTGGGCGACAGATTTATCGTCGTTTAGAGCGTTTTAAGCTTTTCGCGCACCAAGGTAACGTAAATCATCGCTAGCGTCGTCGCAAACCAGATGACATACGGCAGGCAAAAAACAAAAGGCTTTTCGTAGTAGTCGTATTGCACGCCGACGTTGCGGCTGATGTAGAGGTAAAAGCCTCCTACGATGATGATGTAAAACACGATAGCGACGGCGTCGCAGATGCGAACTAGCTTGCTGGTCGGATGTTTTTGTTTAGATACGGTCTCGTGATTATGACTCATCTTTTCTCCTTTATTTTTGGGAAATGTTATCATAATTAGCGTAAAATTTTGATGATTTATATCAAAAACTTGCTTTTAAAATTCAAATCAAAAGTCCACTATAAAATTTAAGACGAAATTTAACCAAAATTCGCGTAAAATCCATCCAAAAAGCAAGTAAAAATGATAAACAAACGGGGCAGCGTATCGCTCGGGCGATGGAGTATGTGTGGAATAGCGACAAAAACGCGGATCTATTTTAAAATTTAGCTTGCGGCGCCCGCTAAAATTGAGCGCTAAATTTAAGTCTAGTCAAATTTGCCGCGCCGCACGTCAAAATCGTAAGTTTTAAAACAAACGGCTCGTATCCTGCCTCGCTACCACAGCTTTAGGCAGACTTGCCCTATTATGACGGCGATAGGAGCTCCGTTTATGTCGTAGGTGTTGCTCGAGTTTGAACCAAAATCGGGCTTAACGACATTGCCCTCTATCACCCAAGTGTTGCTTGAGTTTGCGCCGTATTTGGGTTTTATTTTTCTCCCGTCAAACTCAAAGGTATTAGAGGAGTTGGCTCCAGTTTTAGGCTTTAGCACCCCGCCGTCAAATTCAAAGGTATTGTGCGTGGTTGCGCCATATTTTGGCTTTAGTTCGTTGCCCTCGTATACCCAAGCGCCGTTTCCGGCAGACCTTCCGTCCCAGTTGATTTTCGGCATTTTATCCTCCTAAAATGAGTTATAATCAATCACTTTGCGCGGCTTGCTTCTTTTGCTTTTACGGCCTCGTAAATTTCATCCGCGTTCGTTAAATTTGCGTCCAAAAACTCCTGTGCCTTTTTTAGCGTACGCGCGCCCATGATACCGTCGGCCTTGACGCCGATAGCCTTTTGCACGTATAAAATTTTATCTTTTTGCGTCATCTGCGGCGCGGTTTTAGCGGCGGCGGTCGAGTTTGCTTCGCGCTCTTGGCCGTTAGAGCCATCAAATTTAGCCGTCATCTCGCGAAATTTGGCCTCCAGGCTGCGCGACGCCTCAAAGCGCTCGTCAAGCTGCATAAGAGTTGGCGCGTAACCAAAGCCAGATATTGCGCCGTAGATCGCGCCGACCGCTCCAAAGCCTGCTAAAATTTTAAAAAACAGCGAAAAAGCCTCTTTGTTTCGCATGCTTTGGCGGTACTCTTTAGGCACGCAGCTACGGCGAATCAGCGTAACCAGCGCGCTAAGAGGCGCCAAGACGCACAAAGCAACGCCCGCGCAAAGGGCTAAAAATACAATCGTATAAATAGGCGACATGATGTAGCGCTCGGCTAAATTTTCGCCCAAAAATCCCGCCGTAAAAACTAGCGCAATCAGCCAAAACACCGAGCCCAGCCCGAACCAAACCGCAGGCGAGTAAACGGGAGAGATTTTATCCAGGCATTTTTTCATCGTTTCGCCTAGCTTGCTCGCTGCGCCCCTTGAGACATAGCCGTCGCAGGCCTCTATCACGGCGTTTGCGGCCTCGGTTTGCGCGCCGCCTGTTTTAGCGATACGCTTTAGCGCGGAGTCAAGAGCGGGCTGCGAGCAGTAGCGCGTAA
Organism: uncultured Campylobacter sp.; assembly: GCA_963528245.1. GTDB lineage: Bacteria > Campylobacterota > Campylobacteria > Campylobacterales > Campylobacteraceae > Campylobacter_A. The sequence continues at coordinate 79,196 of CAURWB010000001.1, forward strand.
AAAATTTAAACGCCTCGCGCCTAGTTATCTTGCCGTCGGCGTCAATCTTTTCTAGCATAGATATCTCGTCTGCGAAAAGATCGTCGAAAAACGGCGGCCTGATAAATGCGTAGGGCGGGTTGCTAAAGCCCACCGCCTCGTACTCCTTGCCTAGCAGGATAAAATTTAGCCGCGTTATTGCGCTAGAGCCCACGTAAGAAAACAGATGCGAGCTCTCGTCTCCGCTCTCTTCGTCTTGATAAAACGGTATCGTTTGCGAGAGAAATTTGCAGGTGCGAGCGCATAAAAAGTCTAAAAGCTCGTCGGCGTAGGCGCGCGATTTTATGCGTAAATTTACGCTCGGTTTTGCGCAGGCGCCGATGTTTGCTACGGTGGTAAAGTATCCGTGTCCGCTACACTGGGCGCACTGCACGTAGCCGGACCCGCCGCATCCGCCGCACCTAACCGTGCCAGATCCCGAGCAACCGTAGCAGGTATTTGAGCCGCTACCTCCGCATGATGAACAGCTCTCGTAGCGATACGTAACGTAGGTGCTGCCGTCCGAGTTATACTGCGTGTGAGGGCGATTTACGCCGCCGCTGCCTCCGCACATAGAGCAGCTCTGTCGCCCGCGTCCGCCGCAGCTAGAGCAGGTTTTTTTACCTCGTCCGCCGCACTCGCCGCATTTCGTCTGCCCGTCGCCGCCGCAGTTGCCGCAGCGCTCGCTCATGCTAAAGGGCTTAAAATCGTAATACCTAACCGCGCCGCCTGATTTTGCGACGGCCTCTTTTGCGTCTTGGCGTAGTTCGGTGAGTAAAATTTCGCGTAGATCTGCGCTATCTCTAGCCTGCAGCAAGCACTCTCTGGCGTGATTTTCGTAGCCGCGCGTATCGTCGCCGAAATGTATCTGCTCCTTTTGGCCGCCAGCGATTTTGCTCTCTTCGCGCTTGCCGTAAAACTCCCACGTCACGCTAGCTGTGGCTTCAAAATCAAAAATTTCGTGCGAAATTTCTACCAAGTCCTCAGGCTTAGCTTGGTTGCCGCTTACTAGATTTCGCAGCCCTTTTAAAAACGGCTCGTGTAAACTTAGCTCGTCAAATTCGCTCATTTTAAATCCTAAATTTGATTTTGCGCGTCTAGCTTCGCGCGCTTTTTTATCTCGCTTAAAAACTCCGCTCCGCCGTCTGCGAAGGCCTCGCGCGGCACGGCATAGAACATGGAGTTTGCGATGATAACGACGACGAAACTACCGACATAGCGGGCGTCGCTGATGGCGTTATAAAAATATCTGCCCTCGCCGAATTTGCTTTTTTGCACGAAAAACCCATCCTCTAAGATCACGCTTTTTGGTCCGAATTCGCCGTAGTTTGCTTTATTTATCAGCGCGCAAGTAAGCAGCCAAGGCCGCAGCCCAGTAGCGTAAAGCAGAGTAAAAAACGCGGCCATCCACGATAGGTAGGCTAGATTTTCCACGCCGCTAAAACCGTAATCCCTAAGCAAGTCGCTAAGCTCCCTGAAGTAAAATTTGACGCACAAAAGCGTGATAAAAAGCATGCCAAGAGCCGACGCCGTAAAGTCGCATATACGTATGTTTCGCATAAATTTATCGCCCTTATAGACTATCTTGCCCACCTCGCGCGTCATCGCTTTATACTCGGCGCTAGGCTTTATCTCAAATTCGGCTTTTAAATTTGACATTTTCGTCCTTTAAATTTTGATGAGATATTATCAAATTTGGCCTAAATTTACGCTATTTTTAAAAGCAGCTGCTAAAACGATAATTAAGCCCAAATTTAGTAAAATCGCCGCTAAGACGCGAGGTCGCGTAATACGATAAAAGGCAAACGATGCAAAACTCAACCGCGTAAATTCCGCTAAATTTAAACCAAATCAACCAATCAAATTTAAATTTAAGGCAGAATCATGAAAAGACGAGACTTTCTAAAACTAGGTGCGCTTGCGGCAGCTTCGGCGCAGGCAAAGCAGTTTGACGCGGCGGCGCAGGCGATATTTGACGAGCAGATGGGGCTTTGCGCGAATAAATTCGGCGCGTTTTACGTCCAAACCATCGGCGGCAGGGTCGTTGGTACTGAGCCGTTTGAGGGCGACGCGATGCCAACGGTGCTAAACAACGCCCTAAGCGATCACATCCAAAACGAAACGCGCGTGAAATACCCCTACGTGCGCAAAAGCTTCCTGGCTAGTCCCGCAGATCCAAAGCCGCAGCTTCGCGGCAAAGAACCCTTCGTGCGCGTTAGCTGGGATGAGGCGATAAAGCTAAGCGCTAAAATTTTAAAAGAAAACTTCGATAAATACGGCTCGGAGGCTATTTACGGGCAGCTTTATCAGTGGGGTAGCCTCGGTAAGGTTGGTCACTCGCAGCGCACTGCAAAGCGCATGCTAAACGCGCTAGGAGGCTACGTGAGCGAGCTTGGCGGCTACTCATACGGCGCGGCGACTGCGTTTTTGCCTCACGTGACGGGCTCGATCGATCCGACGCATAATCCTACGCGCTGGGAGGGCGTGATAAAGGAGGCCAAAACGATCGTATTTTGGGGCACGAACCCAGTCGTCTCAAACAAAATCGCTATCGGCGTACCGATGCACAACTCCTACGCCTACTACGAGATTATGAAGGATAAATTTAAAAAAGGCGAGATGAAAATTTACAGCGTTGACGTCTACCGCAACGAAACGGCGGAGTATTTCGGCGCGCACTATCTCGCCGTGCGCCCTTGCACCGATACGGCGATGCTGATCGGGCTTTGCGAATATATCTATGAAAACGGGCTTTACGACAAAGAATTTATTGAGCGCTACACGGTCGGGTTCGATAAATTTAAGGAGTATTTCACGGGCGCAAAAGACGGCGTGAAAAAAGATCTTGCGTGGGCGAGTAAAATTTGCGGCGTAAGCGAAAAGGAGCTAAAAGAGCTAGCGGGTACGCTAGCTAAAAAAGATACGCTCATAGTCACGGGCTACGCAATACAGCGACAGCACCACGGCGAGATGGCGTACTGGGCGCTGATCGCGCTAGCAGCGATGCTAGGCGACATCGGCAAGACGGGGCGCGGATACGTGATGAACGATCAAATGCATAAAAACGCCGATATTAGCTTCATCGCGCCAAAGCTTCAGGTCTTTAATCCCGCGGTAAACGAAAAATACATCGCCCCGCAGGGCAAGCTAGCCAAAGCCAAATATCACGAGATACCAAACAGCAGGCTCATAGACGCGATCATGGAGCCCGGCAAGCAGATCGAGCGCAACGGCAAAAAGTACGTCATGCCGCACATCCGCGTGATGTTTAACGCTAACGGCTCGACCTTCACTCGCCACCCCGACACCAACCGCGCGGTCGAGGCGATGCGCAAGATCGAAGCGATCATCACCACAGAGCCCTTTTGGACGAGTACGGCAAGACTCAGCGACATCGTACTGCCAGCTGCTCTTGAGTGCGAACGCACGGATATAGAGTTTGCAAACTCCACTAGCGAGTACCTTTTTGTGATTAAACCGCTAGTAAAGCCTGCGGGCGAGAGCAAGAGCGACTTTGAGATCGCGCGGCTCATCTGCGCGCAGTGGGGCGAGGAGTACGAGCAGGCCTTTAGCGAGGGTAAAACGGAGCTTGAGTGGG
>CAURWB010000002.1:0-72998 GCA_963528245.1 uncultured Campylobacter sp.
AGGTAAATAACGGCTACCGCGTGCAGTTTAACTCAGCTGTTGGCCCATACAAGGGCGGTCTAAGGCTCCACCCAAGCGTCGATCTTGGCGTGCTAAAATTTCTTGGATTTGAGCAAATTTTCAAAAACTCGCTCACTGGCGTAAATATCGGCGGCGCAAAAGGCGGCAGCACCTTTGATCCAAAGGGCAAGAGCGAGGGCGAGATAATGCGCTTTTGCCAAGCGTTTATGAGCGAGCTATACCGCCACATCGGCAACACCGTGGACGTGCCCGCAGGCGACATCGGCGTTGGCGCGCGCGAGATCGGCTATATGTTTGGGCAGTATAAAAAGCTCACGGGCAGATTTGACGGCATACTAACGGGCAAGGGGCTAAACTGGGGCGGCAGCCTAGCGCGCACGGAGGCGACTGGATACGGGCTGGTTTATTTCACGCAAAATATGCTAAAAAGAGCGGGCCTAGGGCTAGAGGGCAAAAAATGCAGCGTCAGCGGTAGCGGAAACGTCGCCATCTACACGATCGCAAAGCTCTACCAAGTAGGCGCGCTGCCTATCACGGTTTCTGATTCAAACGGATACGTTTACGACGCAGAGGGTATCGATCTAGCGCTTCTAAAAGAGATAAAAGAAGCAAGACGAGCGCGCCTTAGCGAATACGTCAAATTTAAACCAAGCGCAAAATACGTAAGCGTAAGCGAGTACAAAGAGGGCAGAAACGGCGTCTGGGACGTACCGTGCGACGGAGCTTTCCCGTGCGCGACGCAAAACGAGCTGCACCTAGCCGACATAAAGACGCTCTACGCTAACGGCTGTCGCTTCGTCGCCGAGGGGGCAAATATGCCAAGCACGCTTGATGCGATAAATTTTATGCTAGCGCAAAAGGATTTTTATTTCGCTCCGGCAAAGGCGGCAAACGCGGGCGGCGTGGGCACGTCGGGTCTTGAGATGATGCAAAACGCTGGCATGAGCTCATGGAGCTTTGAAAAGGTCGATCACAGACTGCACGGCATCATGAATCATATCTTTGAGCTTAGCTACGAGACTAGCAAGGAGTTTGGCGACGAGGGAAATCTGGTGCTTGGCTCAAATATCGCGGGCTTTAGAAAAGTAGCCGATGCGATGATAGATCAGGGATACGTGTAAATTTGGCTTTGGGGCTCGTTTGCTGCACTTAGAGTGCGCTAGCAAGTTCTTTGGCATGGGTTTTACTTCGGTAAAGCACGCTTTAACGAGGCAAATTTAACCGCCCCAACGCACAAAATGAGAGATTAAATTTGACGCCGAATTTACCGGCGGCGCAAACCCGGAGCCGTCAAATTTACAGAGCCGTGCCGACCGAAACGAGCCAAGCACGGCCAAATTTTATAAGCCTCAAATTTAAGACAAATTTACGAGCAAATTTTACCAAACGACGAGGCGAGTCGAAGCGGTCAAATTTGCAAGGCGGGCACGCACGCCTCATACCCAAGACGCATAAATTTATCCGCCCGCCGCGTGCGCCCGTTGCTCTCATTCTTTTTGATTTTGCCTAGTACACGCCGCTGCTTGCTAGTATCTAGCGCTCACAGCGGATGCGTCAGGCAGCACTTTCTAGTTACTTGCTCGATGTACTCCACGCTCAAATTTAGCCCGTAAAGCTTGCTTAGATGCTCGCTTTCTATGATCTCGTCCACGGTGCCAAAAGCCACCTCGCCCCCGCCCTTAACCAGCGCCACGTAGCCGCCTAAAAGTACGGCAAAATCGGGGTTGTGAGTCGTTAGCACGATGGTGTAGCCTTGTTCTTTTAGCTGCTTAACGGTGCGCAGGAATTTATACTGATTGCCAAAGTCCAGCGCCGAGGTCGGCTCGTCAAACACGATGATCTCGGGCTTTGCCGCCATCGCGCGCGCGATCGAGCACATCTGCTTTTGCCCGCCGCTCATCTGAGTGATAGATTTATCCTCAAGGTGCGTGATTTCAAGCTTTGCGGTAAATTCCTTCGCGATCGCCGTGTCCTCCTCGCTAGGCCGCGCAAAGATACCCAGATGCGCCGCTCGCCCCATCGTGATAAACTCAAGGCCCGTGTAGTCGTACTCGCAGATCTCGCTTTGAGCGACGTAGGCCATGATTTTAGCGCGCTCTTTGTTGCTAAGCTCGGCGCTATTTTTACCGCTGAGCCAAACTTCGCCAGAGTGAGGCGTCTGCGTGCCGCTGATTAGGCTTAGCATGGTTGATTTGCCCGCGCCGTTTCGCCCGAGTATCGTTAGGATTTCTCCTTTGCCGACGCGTAAATTTACGTTTTCTAGCCTACCAGCGCCGTTTGGATAGGCGAAATTTAGATTTTTTACTTCTAACATCACGCGACCTTTTTGTTTCGCCAGAGTACCCAGACGAAAAATATCGTGCCGATAAAGCCCGTAAGTACGCCCAGAGGCACCTCGCTCACGCTTATCGTGCGTGCTAGAGTATCGACAAATAGCAAAAATATCGCGCCCATAAATATACTCGCAGGCAGGCTGCGGACGTTGTTTGCGCCAACCAGCATACGCGCCAGGTGCGGCATCAGTAGCCCCACCCACGCCACGATACCGCTCACGCAGACGCTGCATGCCGTTAGTAATGTCGCACAGACGATGATGACGCCGCGCTCGAGCGTTACGTTTACTCCCAGTCTTGCCGCACTCTCGTCGCCCAAAGATAGCAGGTTTATCCTCCAGCTCATCGCCACGAGTAGCACCGCGCAGGCTATCATCACGGGCGCTATAAATTTGAGATTGTCCGCGTCGATCTTAGCTAGACTTCCTAGCTGCCAGTAAACGATGTCTGGTAGCTTGGTCTCTGGGTCGGCGACGTATTTTAAAAATCCGATCACCGAGGCCATCAGACCGCTAACGATGATACCCGAGAGCACCAGCATCAGCGTGCTAGAGCGCCCCATCAGACGAGGTATGGATAGCGTCATACCCACAGCCACAAGCCCGCAGACGAAGGCTAACGCCTGCACCCAAAAAAGCGATAAATCAAACATGATCGCAACCGCGGCTCCCACGCAAGCTCCGGCTGAAACGCCTAGCAGATCAGGGCTAACCAGCTGGTTGCGAAAGACGCCCTGATACGCCGCTCCGCTGATGCTAAGCGCGGCTCCGACGAGGATAGCTGCGATGATGCGCGGTATGCGGATGTTTTCGACGACGTTTTGGATATTTGCCGCGGCGTCCGTCGGTACTCCAAAAAAGCCGCCGATCACGCTAAGTACGTCGCCGGGAGCCACGTAAAACCTGCCGACGCCAAGCGCTACTACGCCGCAAACCACGGTCAGCACGGCTAGCAAAATCAGCATAAATTTAAAACTAATATTTTTCATTTTTCTCCTAAAATAAAATCTCCGTCCGTACTAGCGCTGCGCAAAAATATCAGCGTAAAGGCGATCTTTGTTTGCAACCGAGACAACCCGACATGAGCGCCAAATTTGAGCTATTCGGGGCAAATTTACCCGCCGCTTTTACTCTTACGACTTAGTCGCTAGCGTCAAATTTGAGCCTGCCTACGCGCTATCAAATTTAAATCTAACGTTTCCGCAAATTTTCGCTGCGCCAAATTTAAAAGTAAGCTTCCGCCGCGTCAAATTTAAGCTATTTTACGACGCGGTCCATCCATCTAAAAAGATCGTCCAGATCATAGTCGCCGCCGTGACCTTGCCCCCAAGGAGCAGCGAAATCAACCGTCTTGCCCACATTTTGTAGCCCTAACGCCAAGATAAGCGGTACGGCTAGAGCCGTGTCGGAGTCGGCTGCACCGTGCCTGATGCGGTAAAATTTAGCCGCGTTTTTATTACCCAGATAGCTCATTGCGTTTACCATTTTTATGATTTTAGCATCCGCGCTCTCGCCCGTGCCGCGTTTTGCGCCAAATTCGGTAAAGTGCTTCGCCGCCGCGTCCGCATCGCCGAAAAAGTTGTTTTCGGGATTTTGTAGCTCTAGCCCGTCAAACGCGGGCGTAGCCTTAGCGCGCGGCATAGATAGAACAAAGTCTTCAAATTTAAAATCATATCCGAGCGTGCAGCCTTGCGTTTCAAGCATGAAAAACTCGGGCTTTAGTAGGCTTTTCTCGCGACTTTTCGCAGCCGCGAAAGAGTCTGCTAGCGTCTTTTTGACGTACTCTTTAAAGCTTCCCTCGCCACTAGGCTCAAGCGTGAGCGCGCGACCTTTAGCGTCCTTTAAATTTAGGGAATTTACGTAGGCGGGAAAGGCTGATTTTAGCGCGGCGGAAAGCTCTTTTTGCTCTGCGGTTAGCTCGCCTGAGGCGGTTTTTGGCTTACCGCTTCGGTCGTTAAATCCAGCCGCACTCAGCGCGCTAAAGTCCATTTTCTCGTATTTCGTCTGAGCGCCAAACATCCACTCGTAGGCTGCGTCGGCGTTTTCTAGGTTCGTAACCGGGCAGTAGGCGGAGACGGCGTAGATCTCGTCGCTAGCCTTTGCGGCTCCGAGTGCTGCCAGATACGGCTCAAACTCGCTTGCGTCCGCCGAGACGCCAAGCAGCGCCGACATCGCTCCGCCCGCGCTCGTGCCGTTTGATATGATTTTGTTCGCGTCGCCAGCCATTGCTGCGTCGTTAAATTTAAGATACCGCACGGCAGCCTTTAGATCGACGATGGCGGCGGGCGCTTTGCCGCTAAATTTGCCGTTTGCATCCTTGAGCGTCCTGCCTCTAGCACCAGGCGCAGCGACGACGTAACCGCGCTCAAGAGCCGCTAGCACCGCGTTTGGCTTACCGTTTTTATCAAGGGCGGGCGTAAAAGGCTTGCCCGGCATATATCCGCCGATGGAGTTTGGCAAAAAGATCGGAGCGCTTGCCGCGTCAAATTTGCCCGCCTCGCTTTTATCGCCATCAAAATACTGCGACGGAACGTAAAAATTTAGCCTCTGAAACCGGCTATCCACGGGGTTTGCTACGTAAATTATCCCCTCGTAGGCTCTAAATTTAACCTCTTTTTCGCCCGCTTTTATAGAGCGCGTTTCAAATTTATCCGGGTCAAATTTCAGATCCGCCGCCTGCGCGCTAATCGCCGCGCACAGGCAAGCCGCCGCGCTAAATGCAAGCGCCCCCTTTTTCATCTTTGTTTCCTTTTGATTTTGCGGGATTTACCCGCAAACGAGCTCAAATTTGACTATTTGCTACCGTCCGGGTTTAGCCCTTTTAGGATGTAGTCAAACTCCGCGTCGCTAAGGTCGTAGTTCATAAATTTCTTATAAAACGCCTTAGTTTTGGCTTTTACGTCGACGTCTTTAAAGAGCTCCGGCTGAACGATGGTAGCCGCCCATAAAATTTGCAAAGCCGACTCCGCGCCGTATCTATCCCAGCTAAACACGCCTTTTGGGTTGCCGTAGACTTTTTTGTTTTTAACCGCTTTTAGCCCTGCAAATACAGGATCGGCGTAAATTTTCTCAACCGCTTTTTGATTGTCCGCGCCGCCAACGATGATGATATCAGGGTCTGCCGCCACGATCTCTTCAGCCGTGATTTCTATCATGCTGCCCTCTTTTTGCACCGCGTTTTTACCGCCTGCGTATCTCACCCACGTGTCGATGATCGTTTTGGTGCCGTCGATTTTTAGTAGGTTTGCGCCGCCTACGATGTGTAGCACTTTAGGGCGCGCGGCGTCCTTTAGCTTGCTCGTGCGCTCGGTAACTAGCGCGATGTTGGCATCTAGATTTTCGTTTAGTTCTTTTGCTTTGCTAGCTGCGTCGCCGCCGATGATCTGGGCCGTTAGTAGCACGCTTTTTTTCATATCGTCGTAGTCGCGAAATATCAAATTCGCCGCGCTAAAGCCGTTTTTAGTAAGGTTTTCTTGGAAATTTTTATTTGACACGACGACTACGTCGGGCGCTAGTTTAACTAGCTCCTCGATCTGGATGTCGTTGCCATTTAGCGCGGCCGGCACCTCTGCGATGCGAGGGTAAATCGCGGCAAACCACTTATTTTTCTTAATGAGATCGGTCGTAGTTACGATCTTATCCGCGCCGCCTAGCACCAAGATAACTTGGTTGTTTGCGTGCCAGAGCGCGGCTATCTTTTGCGTTTTGGCCGGGATTTTGACCTCGTTGCCGGTCATATCGGTGACGGTTTTGACCTCGGCTCCTAGCGCGACGATAGCGCTTAAAAGCAACGTCGTGAGAAATTTTTTCATCTTTTGCTCCTTGTGAGATATAAATTTATAATATTACAAAATTGCATATTAAAATTTGTGGAATATTACAGAAAAGCATATTAAAATAAGATATATTTTTTAAAATTTAATCAAGAAGCGAATTTAAAAGCTAAATTTAAGCAGCCCCACCCGCGGTTTAGCAAGCGGGGCTAAAAATCACTCGTGGTGGTAGTCGTCGTATATGACCTTGTTGGTTTGGAATTTGATGCGTTTTAGCTCGCGAATACGCAAAAATTCATCCTCCTCGATCCTTTGGATCTGGATGGCGGCCTTAAAGGTCGGAGTCTTACTGATAAAGTCCCAGCCATTACTGGTTAGCTCGTTGCAGCAGCTCTCCCAGTAGTGGTAGGTCATCTGTATGACGCCGTCTGGGACGATGCCTGTGACGTCTGCTTTGATGACGATATAGCCGTATCTACTCCATGCCTTGATGAAGTCTCCTTGCTTGATACCGTAGCGCTCAGCCAGCGCAGGGTTCATCTCTGCGATCGGTCCGATACTGTCGCCGCCCTCTTCAATAGCTTTTGAGCGTCTAGTCATGACGCCGCCGGCGTACTGATAGACTTTACGCGTAGTTAGTAGCTGTATCGGATACTCGGCGTCGGTCGGCTCGTCCACGCTACCGGCCATCACTTCGTACTCAGGCGGTAAATTTACGCGTTTAGCAAACTCTGCTTTTGCCGGCTCGATATCCGCCACGCTCTTTACGTGCAAGCAAGGGATAAATTTACCTTTGCCGTCTGGCGTAAAGAATTTTTTATCCAGATATAGGCTCTGCCCACCCATGTCGTTTTCATCAGGGCACGGCCAGTGCAAACCGTGGTGCTTTTTGATGCGGTAGTAGCTCATGCCGCCGTATCTTCTAGGGTCGCACTTGCGCACCTCTTCCCAGATCTCTTCAGGGGAGTTAAAGTTAAACCCTTCCGTCGCTCCGAGCCTTCTGGCGATCTCGCAGATGATCCACCAGTCTTGTCTGGCGTCTCCCGGAGGCGTGATGACGTGCTCGTTGTGCTGGACGCGGCGCTCGGCGTTAGCGTATAGGCCCTCTTTTTCGCTACTTGCTACGCCCGGCAAAACGACGTCGGCTTTACGCGACGTTTCGGTTAAAAAGATATCCTGAACCACGTACATATCTACTTTAGAGATCGCTTTTAGGAAGTGGTTGGTATTTGGATCGGTCATAACCGGGTTTTCGCCCATCGTCCAGAAAAAGTGCACCCTGCCGTCAAGGATAGCGTTTGGCACTTCGGTTTTATGGATGCCGATTTTACCGTTTAAGGAGCCTGGCTCTAGATGCCAAACCTGCTCAAACCACTCGCGCTGTTTCGGATCGGTTACCGAGCCTAAATTTGGGAAAATATTTGGCAACACGCCCATATCGCAGCAGCCTTGGACGTTTTCTTGTCCGCGTATCGGTAGGTCGCCGCTACCTAGCTCGCAGATATTTCCCGTTAAAAGGAATAAATTTGAGATATCGCAAACCGCGCCTACGCCGTGGTTAAAGTGCGTAACGCCCATACCGTGCGTGATGACGGCCGGACGGATAGTCGCGTACATGCGAGCCGCTTTTCTCACGTCCTCAGGATTTAGGTTAGTGTAGCTGGCGATGGCTTCAGGCGAATAGTCTTTGACCGCTTCGCGTACGTATTCTACGCCTTTGGTGCATTCGTTTACGAAGTCCCAATTAACCAAATTTTCCTCGAAAATAACATAAATGAGCGAGTTTATAACCGCGATGTTGTGCTCGGGCGCTAGCTGCAAATGCACGTCCGCTCGGCTGGCAAATTCCGTTTTTATCGGGTCTACCACGATGAGCTTAGCGCCGCGGTTTAGTGCGCGCTGTATGTGCATAGCCGCGATAGGGTGGCCGTTTTCGGGGTTTGAGCCGATCATCAATATACAATTACTATAAGGTCCGATCTCCGTAAAGCTGTTTGTCGCCGCTCCGTTACCGATTGTTTTGGCAAGACCTGCCACAGTCGGAGCGTGTCAAATTCTAGCGCAGTGATCGACGTTATTTGTGCCGATGACGGCGCGCATTATCTTTTGCGCGACGTAGTTGTCCTCTAACGTACAGCGAGCCGAGTAGTTGCCTACTAGCGCGTCGGGGCCGTATTTTTCCTTTACTTCTTTCATCTTTGCGACGACTAGATCAAGCGCTTCGTCCCAGCTAGCCTCCTCGAGATCTCCGTCTTTGCTAAATACGCCGTCTTTTTTGCGGATTAGCGGTTTTGTCAGTCTATCAGGCGCCCCCACGTAGTCCCAGCCGTAAAAGCCCTTTAAGCACAGATTTCCCTGATTTACGGGGTTATCCTGCACTCCAAGCGCGCTTCTTATCACGTTGTTTTCGACGTGAAGCTCGACCTGACAGCCCGTGCCGCAGTACGGGCATATGACTTTACCGGTCTTTGCCATTTTTTCTCCTTTTCCGATGTGCAAAATTTGCACATTTATTAGATATGAAATATTCGCATATTTGTCCTTAAAAGATAATAAATTCTCTTAATATCATAAATCAATTTCTAAATTTAAGATTTAATTTATATTTTATGTCGGTATATGTAGCTAAAATCACCATTACATCGTAATTTAAAGCGTATCATTTTAGTTACTTATAAAGGCGTATTGAGAGATTTTATTAAGATTAGAATTAGTTATTGTATTAATGTAACTTAAAATTCTACTTCCACGCTTAATCAAATTTGATCCCTCCGTGAGGCGTCAAACGAGCAAAAGGCAGTTAAAATTTGTAAGCTTAAATTTGATAGCACGGGCGTTTTGGCGTTAAATTTATTTTGAATTATTTTTGGAGTGCGGTAAATTTAAAGTGGGTTTCGGCCGGTCAAATTTGACTGCCGACTCGGCAAAACAAAATTTGATTTCGCGAGCAAGCCGCGTAAATTTAGTCAAATTTGACTCGTTTGCTAGCCGTCCGCAAAACCGAGTCAAATTTGACGCATTATTAAAGAGCCTGGCGAGCCAGCTTACTCCAAGCCCTTAAGCCGAACGGATCAAAATCCGTGCGCTTTTTTTAACTCCGGATCGATCGGTTTTTTCGCGCCGTCCTTGGTCACGCTCACGTAGGTCGCGATCGCGGATGTCACGTGTATGCACTCGCGAAAGCCCGCCGCATTTAGCCGCAGCGCCGTGACTTCGATCTTGGTTTTGATCGAGGTGTTGCCCACTTCCGTTATCTTAGCGTAGCAGCTCACGACGTCGCCGACGAAAACGGGCTGTTTAAATATAATCTCTTGCATCGAGATCGTCACGACGCGCTCGGGAGCCACTTCTCGCGCGGCCTGAGCGCCCGCAAGGTCGATCTGGCTTAGTATCCAGCCGCCAAAAATGTTGCCAGCGGAGTTCGTGTCTTTTGGCAAGGCGACTTGCTTCATGCGCGGTTCGCCCATGCCTTCTAATGTTTTTTCCATTTTTATCCTTTCTATTTTTATTTGATTTTGCAAATTTAGCGACGATCCGCCGCATTTGGCTTATTTTGCGTCAAGCCGGGGTTAAATTTGACGCGTAAAACCCGCGTCTTTATAACCCAAATTTAGCGTCAAAAAGGTGCGGGTCTCGGCCGCTCAAAAAGGGAAATTTATAGCCCAATCAGCGGCGAGCAAAGGCTAAATTTGACGCCGCAAACGCGCCCTATTTCTCTCCCGCTTGCCACTTTTCCCATTCGCCGCTCTCGTCAAGCTCGTTTCCGATAGCCTTGTAGCGAGCGTAGTAATACTCTACAAAGGCCCTTGCCTGCGCGTGTTTAGGCAGGTAGCTTTTGCCCTCTTTGTCGCAAAATTTCGCCAAAAACTCGCCCGCCGTAGCGCGCCTTGCGTAGTGAAGCGCCAAATTTTTATAGTTTGCGAGGCAGATTTCTTTAAATTTAGCGTAATGCTCGCGGTCAAATTTGACAATCAAAGCGCCGCCCTCAAAGCTAAGCGTGCCCGAGTCAAAAAGCAGGCTAAGATGGATAAGCCCCTCGCAGTAGTACGCGCGCACCTCATCGACCTCGCGCCACGCGATGAGTCCGACCGCGCGGGCGATCAGCTCGTGAAATACGCTCATCTCGTAGCTCGCCTCGCCGCCGATAAAGAAATTTACGAGCCCGCCCGTGGTCGCCTTGTACTCCTCGATAAATTTAAACTCGCCGTCCGCATTCATCGTCTTTTCCGTGTCGGTGCCGACAAAAAGTATATGCCCAAACTCGTGGCCGATCGTGGAGATTTCGTAGGTTTTCTTCCAAATTTGCGGCTTTTTAAACAAAATTTCGCGCCCGTAGTCCAAAAACTCGCGCGAAAAAATCTCCCCGCTAAGCTTCATAAACGGCCGCGCCTTGGCGCTCTCGTAAACGTGCTCCACGAAGGCGAATATCTTTTTGCCCCGCTCTTTGCTCACGGTCTCGTCGTTTGGTACGACCTGCGCAGAGAAAAGCCCGTTTAGCTCGGCGCCGTAGTAGATCATCGGCACGCTGATATATGTTTGCGTTCTAGCGATGTTTTGCGTGACTTGGCGTGCTAGTGCAGCGTCCTCTATGCCGCACTGCTCGCAAATTTGCTCATAGGCGCGGATGACGCTAGCTTTAAACTTCTCCTCGTCAAAGTCGCTGGCGCCTGAGAGCCTCACGTCCCACTCGAGCGCGACGGCGTGCGTGTAGGCATCCTCGTAGTACTCGAGCGGATGGCCGGGCTGCAGCGGGCCTTTTACCTCCATCCACGCGCGCTCGGCATCCTGCCACGCCGGGATCGCTTTGTCGTTTTCGCGCTCGCAAAACGCCGCCTTTAGCTTTTCAAAGTACTTTACGTAGGCTCTTTGCTCGTCGTTTGCGGCTAACGATTTTAGATTTTTGATTAGCGCGTCTAGAGCGTCCGCCACGCGTTTTACTTCGTTTTCAAAGGCCGCGGCATACGGCGCGAAAGCGTATTTTTCGCCGTTTTTTATAACTGCGCCGTAGCTTCGCTCGCCCTTTTCGTCGCCGTCTTTTTGATAGAGGCGGTTTTCGTCGATAAAATTGATCGCCTCGGCCATGCTTGCAAATTTAGCTTCGAATTCTTTATTCGTCGTTTGTAGGATTTGTTTGTCCCACGCGCTTTGCCACGCGTTCATCGCCAGTCCCGCGCCGTGCATACCGCTAAGTAGCGCCTGATAAAACTCGTCTATTATTTTCTCCTCTTTTACCCGCGCCAAAAGCTTTTCAAAGCGCACCTCGTAAAACTCGCGCACTAGCTCAAAAGCTTCGTCTTTTATGCGGCCTATCGCGGCCTCCTCGCGCCCCTGCTTTTTTAGCTCGTTTTCTAGCGGCTCAACCTTTAGATCGACTATGCGGCGTAAAACCGCGACTTTTTCGCTTTTTTTGCCCTTAAAGCCGGCGATTTTTAGCATCTTTAGCACGACCTCGCTTGGGTTGTCTAGTTGCCGATACATCGCGTTTAGCTCGTCTTTGCCGGCCGATACTAGCTCGTTTAATCTTTTAAAATCGTTCACGTTTATCCTTTTTAAAATTTGGCCTATTTTAGCTTAAATTTGATGCATATCGCGTTAAAAATGAGTAAGCGGGAGTTAAATTTGACGGTGTGTGCGGCTAAATTTGCGCCTTAAAGAACGCGGTTTATAAAACCTAAATTTGCATTTATCTAAAAACAAAGCGCGGACTCAAATTTGAGGTTAAATTTAAGCCCGCGCGAGTAAATTCGGCTAAATTTAGCGCTTTAGCGAACAGCGGTTTAAAAAGTAGCAAGCGGGGCAAAATCCCGTAACGCCCACGATAAAGGGCACGAGCCCGACCAGCCCCCACCAGCTGCTAAACGCGGCTCCGGCGATCATTATCGCCAGTCCGATCAGCGCTCTTATTATCCTAGTTTTTTTACTTAGCATTGAGTTTTCCTTTCTTTATTTTTACATTTTTTACACGTATTTATACCAAAAAATTTATAAAGAGGACAATAACCGTAAACAGCCGTCAGTAGCGGCACAAGACCGACCAGCCACAGCCAGCACTCGCAGACGAACCCAAATGCGTATATCCAAACCGCAGCGATTACTAGGCGGATAGTTTTATCTAAAATCCCGACGTTTTGCATTTTCTCTCCTTTATGCTAGGCCTCTTATCATGCCTTGCATGACCATCGGCTTCATCATATATAGCTTCATCGCCCAGTTTAGGTAGCTCTCGCGAGTCGCGCCCATGCACGCTATCGTAGGCTCGGGCTTGCCCGTCCAGTTAAACTCCACCATCACCGCCTTGCCGAATTTCGTTAGTAGCGGGCAGGCGGTGTAGCCGCCGTATCTAGCACTCGGTTCGCGTCCTTTTATGACGTCGGCTAAATTTTGCGCCAGCACGGGATACATCTTGCGTATACTAGCTCCGGTTTTGCCGGCGGGAAATCCGCAAACGTCGCCGATAGCAAATATATTTTTAAATTTCGAGTGTTGCAGCGTCTCGCGCGTGAGGCTAATCCAGTTGCCTGCCGCATCGCCCTTTTCTACGCTTAGCCCTGCATCGGCGTAGATTTTAGAAGCCTTCATACGAGGCACTAGGTGTAGGTAGTCAAATTTTACTTCGACTAGCTCTTTAGCGAGTTTATTTTCGCCGTTTTCGCGGTACGCCATAGCGTGCTCAAATACCGCTATATTAGCACTTTTATCCACCTCAACCAGCTGATGCGAGGTAAAATACTTCACGTCTCGCTCCTCCAGCATCCCTTCTATCATTTTAGCATAAATCGGAGCGGAAAATATCGTCCGCGCACCCGAGTATATCGAGATATCAAGCTTGTCTCTGTTGCCTAAATTTCGCGCCATATCTTCGGTTAGCAGCGTTACTTTTTTATTTGCGCCCGAACACTTCATCGGTGTTTTGTTGTCGCTAAAGACTATCTTGCCGCCTTCTTTACCGACTTTTTTCATTATGCCGGACATAGCAACGGCGCCTGGGATCGTGTAAATAGAAGTCACGTTGTCGCTACCGATATCGTCGGCGCTAAGCCCTTTCACGCTCTCAAACTCATACTCCGCTCCGCTAGCTATCACGAGGTAGTCGTAGCTTAAGTTTGACCCGTCCTCTAGCTTGACGGAATTTGCCGCCGGATCAATGGAAGCGGCATTTTGCTTTATCCATTTTACGCCGTCTGGGATCAAATTTGATTTTTCGTAGGTTATGTCTTCGGGCAGATAGTGACCGGCTGCGATAAGCGTAAAGCCGGGCTGATAGTAGAAGTACTCGTCCTTATCAAGGACAGTTAGTTCGGCGTTTGGCATATCTCGTCGTAGTTTCGCCGCTAGGCTGATGCCGCCTAGTCCGCCGCCGATTATTAGGATATTTGCGCGGATGTCCGCATTTTCTCCCGCATTTAGCTTGCTAGCTCCTGCGACTCCCGCCGCCGCTAGCCCCGCCGCGCCTAAAATTTTTAAGACGCCTCTTCTGTCGATGCTTTGCATAAAAGCTCCTTTTAGAAGTTATTGTCAAATCATAGCGCATTTTAAAATTTAAATATGTAACAAAGTCACCTTAACGTCACGACTCCGCGCTTTAGCTCGACGAGCCCCTTTTTCTGCATCTCTTTTAGCGCTCTTGATACCGCCTCTCGCGCGCTAGCGATGTCGTTTGCGATCTGTTCGTGCGTGATCTTTAGCCCGTTTTTCGCGCCGTTTTGCTCGAGGAAATTTATTATTCTCCGAGCTAGCGGCAAAAACAGCGTCTGATCCATAGCGGTTATCGCCGAGCTAAACCTCGTAGCCATGAGCTCTAGCGCGTGATTTGCCACCTGCGGATAGTTTTCGCGTAGCCTCTTAAATATCTCTCTTGGTATCAAAATCATCCGCACGTCATCTTCGATTTGTAAATTTATCTCCGCTTGTAGCGCTCCTAGCGAACAAAAGCCGCACAGCATGCAGCTATCGCCGTCTTGCAGGTTAAAGACGGTGATCTCTTTAAAATTACTCGTGCTAACCAGCCCGCGCGCACGCCCGCTTATGATGATCGCGTAACCAAGGCAGCCATCTTTTGGGTATATCCTCTCGCCCTTTTTAAAGCTTCTTAGCGTCGCGCTTTTTAACACCGCCTCTTCATCCTGCGCACTAAGCGTAAATTTAGAGGTAAACCGCTGCTTTATCGTATCTTTTATCTCATCCCTCGACATACGCGCTCCTTGGTTAAATTCGGCTTTGTTTAATTATATTTTCTTTTACGTAAAAGCGCGGTGATAAAATTTAGCTACAAAATATTTTAAGCATTGATTTATTTTGTGACTAACTCACCGAAATTGCGCTAAAATTGGGCTAAAATTTAGAAAAAATAAGGAAAAATATGAAAACGCAGGACGAAAAACCAAGCTGGCTACAGCACTTTCCGATCATGTTTTACACCGTAGTTATGGGGCTTGGCGGGCTAGCTCTCGCATTTGAGAGGCTAAATTTGATCTTTGATATCTCAGGCGCGATTTTTGAGATTTTACGCGGCGCGGCGAGCCTAGCATACGCGCTCATCTGCGCTTGTTACGCGGCAAAGTTGATCAGATATCCGCAAGCTTGCAAGGCGGAGTTTTTCCATCCGGTGCGGGTAAATTTTTTCGCCGCTTTTTCGATCGGCACGCTCTTAGTCGCCTCGCTATGGCGGGACTTTGCGCCCGTTTACGACGCGCTTTTTTGCGCGGGCACGGCGTTTCAGACCTTTATCACGCTGCACGTCGTCTCATTTTGGATCAAAAATAACGTCCAGATCGCGCACTCAAACCCCGCGTGGTTCATCCCGATCGTGGGCAACCTCTTCGTCCCGCTAGCAGCGCCTGCCGCGAGCGAGCTTGCGTGGTATTACTTTGCTATCGGGATATTTTTTTGGCCCGTGCTTTTTGCGGTTTTGTTTTACCGCATCATCTTTCACGACCAGATGCCGCAGAAATTTATCCCGACGCTTTTTATCGTGATCGCGCCGCCTGCGATGGCGTTTTTAGACTACCTCAAGCTCACCGGCGGCTTTGACGTGACGGCGAAGATCATGCTCTACGTCACGCTATTTTTCGCGCTTCTCATCCTTTTTATGTTTAAAAGCTTTTTGCGGCTTAAATTTTTCCTCTCGTGGTGGGCGTTTACATTCCCGACGGCTGCGGCTAGCATCGCATTTTTGCGAGCGTTTGAGTTTAACGGGATTAAGTTTTTCTTATTTGCGGGAGCGGCGGGTTTTGCCATCTTATGCGTTTTTATAGGTATCGTGGGCTTTTACACGGTAAAAGCGATGCGGCGCGGCGAAATCTGCGTGCCTGAGTGATAGTTTTGTGAAATTTAGATAGTTTTCAAATCCGCGCTCAAATTTGATATTTAAACGCGGATTTTGGGAGCGTAAATAAGCCGAAGCCGCTTAAATTTACTTTATCGATCCCATCATTTTTAGCATATTTTCAAGCTCTTTTACCTCGGCTATGCCTTGGTTGCACGTAGATTCTTGTTCCTCTTTGCTCATCTTTTTTATGCTCGCGTAGTCGGCCTCAAACTCTTTTTTCGTCGCGGCGACGTCAAAGTCCTTTTTACCCTGAGCCTGGGCTTGTTTTGCCATCGAATCGATGAAATCGTAAGAAACCTTTTTGTACTCCTCGCAAGCAGCAGGCATCTCAGCAGCCGCAAGCTGTCCGGCAAAAGCGCAAAGCGCGACGAAAAGCAGTGATTTTTTCATGTTTATCCTTTTTAAAAAATGCGGCGTATGATAGCGAAATTTGGATAAATTAGCCTTGACGCGCGATAAATTCGCTAAAAGTTATCTCGCGGGCGTTAAATTTAACTTCGAGCGAGGCAAGTTTGTCTTGCAGCGGCAGTGCTAGCTCCTCTATGCCGCTAAATACGCAAAACGGCAAATCTTGCGCCCTATCTTTGGTCGCCGCAAAGCTCCCATCTTCAAAAAATTTCTTTAAAAACACGAGCGTTTTTACCTTATCCGCGCCCAAGTCCTCGATGAAAACGCTGAAATATCTATATCCCGGCTCCACGCGCGCTTCATCTTTCCGCGCGTAATCGTCCGCCAGCTCGCGGTAAAATTCGTTGTTTAAATCAGTAAGCGGTGCAATCGCTTCAAGCGAGCAAGGCGCCTCAAGCGCGGCGAGGGCGGTTAAAATTTCTTCAAATTTAACGATGTCGTCCGCGACCTTTATCGGCTCCCACGAGCCGGCTCCGTGATACGCAAAATACACGGGCGAGGCGTCCCCCAGGGCAAAATCGACAAAAAACGGATCGTCCATGCCGTTACGCGCGATGACCCGCCAGCTCTTGCGCCACTGTCCGGGAGTATCGTCTGCTAGCTCCTCGCCCGTTTTGCGGCTAGCGAGCCTATATCCCTCCTGAAAACTCTCAAACTCGCCCTCGTCGGGGTAGAAAAAAGGCAGTAAAACGCACTCCGAAACGATACGTTTGCGGATAAAATTTCGGATCAAATTCGGGATTTGCACGGCACGACCTTTGGGTTAAATTTGAGCGAATTTTAGCAGAGTTTTTAGTTCGCGTAAAATTTAAGCTCAAATTTGACGGATACGAAAGAAAGTAAATTTACGCTCAAATTCAACAAACTGCAAATTTGAGCGTAAAAAGACAAGCGGAAGTATCGCGGAGCAGATTTGCTTGTTTTGAAGTAAAATTTGAGCGTACGCTAGGCATATAGCCTGCGGAGCGAAAATTTTACGAGATCAAGCAAAGATGCCCGCGAGACGACGCGTTAAATTCTACAAAGATTGTAAGATTTTAGGTTTTGAAAACGCTGTTATAGGTTTAATCTCCCCCTTAAATTTCTCGATTTGGGCAAGCACGGTGTGAGCCGAGTTGCTTTGAGCTAGGCTTGACGTGCCTTTGTCAAAGGTTAGCACGTTTACGCAGCCGTGTTGGCAGAGGCTCTTTTCGCCCCAAATTTCCGGGTCGTACCACGCGCCCTCGCAGATAGCTACGACGTGCTCGGGCACGATGTCGGTGACTAGCACGCCCGCTAGTATCTCGCCGCGGTCGTTAAATACGCGCGCAACGTCGCCAGTGGCTAGGCCACGCTCTTTGGCGTCTTTTGGATTTATTAGTACCGGCTCTCTGCCGCTAACTTCGGCGAAATTTCTAATTATAGAGTTGTTTAGCTGGCTGTGCAGGCGGTAGCGAGAGTGCGGGCTAACGACGTGTAGCGGGTACTTTTTGCTAGCGTTGCCTAGCCACTCTTTTGGCTCGATCCACGTAGGCATCGGCGGGCAGTCGGCGTAGTTCATCTTCGCTATCGTCGGCGAGTAGATCTCTATCTTGCCAGACGGAGTGCCTAGGCGGTTTTTGGCGGGATTTTCGCGGAAGGCCGCTAGACGCGTGTATAGTTCGGTTTCCGTGTTGTCTTTTTCAAACCTCACGTAGCCTTTTTCGTAAAATTCCTCAAAGCTAGGCATGCTTAAATTTAGCCCCTTGGCCTGCTCGGCCGCGTCGGCGTAAAATTCCTTCATCCAGCCGAGCTCGTCCTTGCCCTCGCTAAACGCCTCGCCGTAGCCCCAGCGTTTGCAAATTTGCTCGCAGATCCAAAAGTCGCTCTTGCTCTCGCCCATCGGCGCGATGACGGGTTTATAGGCTACGATATATTCGCCGCTGTCGCCGGTTTGGTTTATATCGTTACGCTCCACTTCGATAGCTACGGGTAGTACGATGTCGCTAAATTTCGCCGTGCTGGTCCAATAAGGCTCGGCGGTGATGACGGTTTCGAATTTTCTCCACTGCTTGACGGCGTTGTTTACGTCTTGATGGCGCGTAAACATCGAGCCTGAGGCCATATACGCCACTCTCATGCGAGGTAGTTTAATCTTGGTGCCGTCGTAGTCGATCTCTTTGCCGGGATACTCTAAGGCCTCGATGCTACGAGAGGACGGAATGGTGACGTTTTTAGCGTCTTTCCAAGGAGCCTTGCCTAAATTTTCGTATTTTTCGCTAATGCGCGTGCTGATGCCTTTTAGCGTCGGCGAAATTTTATTCGTCATACCGCCAGAGTCGTATCCTAGGCTAAACTCAAAGCCAAGGCCTTCTTTACCGATATAGCCTAGCATCGCGTTAAGAGCTATAAGCGCCCAGAAAGGCTGCTCGCCGTGGTCGGCTCTTTGAAGCGCGCGGCCTATAAGGATAGTCGTCGGTTCTTTGGCTAGCGCCTCGGCGAAGCTTTTTATCTTATCCGCCGCTACGCCGCAAATTTTGCTCGCCCACTCCGCGTCTTTTACGACTTTGTCGGTCTCGCCCATAAAGTAGTCTTTAAATTTATTAAATCCGACGGTGTATTTTTTGATAAATTCCTCGTCGTAGAGCTTGTTCGTAAACAGATGGTGGCACATGCCGATAATTAACGCCGCGTCGGTATTAGGGCGTACGATGATATTTTCGGAGCCGAAGTAGCGCGCCGTGTCGTTTATCATCGCATTTACGCTATATGTTTTGATGCCCGATTTTTTAAGCTCTTTTATACCTACGTAGCCGTCGTGCGTAGGCGGAATGGATGAAATTTGATTGGTTACCACAGGATCGGTCGCCCAAAATACGACGTTTTTAGCGTTTTTAACTATCGCCGCCCACTTAGTAGGCGTGTCGTAGACCGCGCTGCTGCCAAGCACGTGAGGCATGATGACAAGCCCCGCTCCCGTCGAATAATCGCCGCTTTCTTCCACGTAGCCGCCTAAAATTTTAAGCATCCTATGAGCTACCGTGCGCCCCCAGCTGACCTTGCCGCTGCCGCCCCACCAGTAGCACTCGCCGTAGATCGCTTCGCTGCCGTATTTCTCGTGGGCTTCTTTTAACGCCTTGGCGGCAAGATCAAGCGCGACGTCCCAACTAACGCGCACGAATTCCTCTTTGCCGCGCAGTTCGGATTTAGCCGCGCCCTTTGCTTTTAGATAGCTTTTGCGCACCATCGGATATAGCACGCGAGCCTCGTTTTGCACGCAATCAGGCAGGCTGTAATTCATCGTATTAGGGAATTTATCGCCCTCAAAATCGCTAACGGAAACTATCTGATTTGAGTTGGTATTTGCCCAAAAAAGCCCGAATCTGTTCGCGCCGAATACCTTTTTGTTATCGAAAATCGTCTGCGTAACGCCTTCTATCCTGCTAGCCTGCGCAGCCGTAGCCGCCAAGGCCGAAAATTTGATGAAATCTCGTCTTTTCATCGGTTTCTCCCTTATTTTAATTCTCGCAGGAGCAAAGCCCTGCCGTGAGCGGAAGTATACGTACTCCCCGTACTCGCCCAAAGCGCGCCTATGTTTGTGACACCTGCGCGACCGGGCAACTTTTTCCCTTATTTGCTTTTTAAAATCGTATTCTCAGATTACGCTCGCCAATCTCTTAATAACGTGGTTGTTCGGCGAGCTAAATGCAGGCAAATTTAAGCTATTGGCGTTAAATTTGCCGCCGTCAAATATAAAATCCAAATTTAAAGAACAAACGCCGCTAAATTTTACATTTCAAGCGACGAGCGAATTTGATCTCGGCGCTAGCCGCGCAGAGCCCTATTCTGCATCTTTTGCGTTGTGCTGCAGGTATTTTACTATCAAATTTAGCTCCGTCTCCTCTAGCGAGACGTAGTTCGTGTCGATCATCGATTGCAAATTTGCCGGCCACTGAGCCGCCGTAAAGCTGTTTGGCTCGTGCAAGCGGTGACACGCCGAGCAGGTCTCCTCGTACTTTTGCTGAGCTTGTTTGTATAGCGCGTTTGCGTCGCTACCTAGCGCGTCTGCGGCGACTTCGTACGTGCCCTCGACCTTATACCAAAGCTCGCCGTAGTCGTCCTCGAGCTCTTTTATTTTCTTAAAATTCGCCTCGTTTTGGGCATCAAAAACCGTGAAAATCTCGGCATTTTTGACGCTACGCTGTATCTGAGCCAGGTAGTTTGCCGAAACGGCGCCTTTTACCTTGATTTTAGCCTTTGCGCCGTCTTTAGAGACAACCTCGACCGGCGTTAAAACCTCGATCTTGCCGACCTTTTTACCGCCTAGCGATATATCAGTCGTCTTTGTTAAAACCTCGGCGTTTAAGCCTATCGCCGCCGCACAGGCCGCGATCAAAACGAATTTAAAACCTTTCATCGCACTTCCTTAAGAAAAATTATTAATGTAATTTTATAAATTTACGGCTTAAAATTACATCGTTATATTTTATTACGAAGCGGATTTTGTATATTAAAAGAGTAAAATTTGAAGTAATAGCGCGGCAAACCGGGCCGAATTTGAGCTTTGCTCAAATTTGCCGCGAGAGTAAAAGCCGCACGAACGGCGGCTAAATTTAACGAGCGATCAGTGCTTTTTAAGCCCCATCGCAGCGACGTCTAACGCAATCTCTTCGTTATTTATCGTGATTAGTCCGCGCTCTAAAATTTTGCTTGCGATCGCGTGCGCTTCGTCAAGCGAATGCATCTTGTACGTGCCGCACTGGTATTTGTTTAGCTCGGGGATGTCTTCTTGGTTTTTGACGCCCAGGATATCCTTCATCGACGCCGTCCATGCGGCCTTGACCGCCTCCTCGCTCGGCACGCCGATCACGCTCATGTAAAAGCCCGTCCTGCAGCCCATCGGCGAGATATCGATGATTTCAACGCCCTTGCCGTTTAAATGATCTCGCATAAAGCCCGCAAATAGGTGCTCGAGCGTATGGATGCCTTTTTCGGGCAAGATTTCTTCGTTCGGCTTGCAAAAACGCAAATCAAACACGCTTATATCATCGCCCTTTGGCGTTTTCATCGTCTTTGCCAGGCGCACTCCGGGCGCGTTCATCCTCACGTGATCGACGCAAAAACTATCTAGTAGAGGCATATTTTCTCCTTATTTTTAACATAAATTCGGCGTGATTTTAGCTAAATTTTTATTAGCCACGGCTTGATTTAAATTTGCATTTATGCAAATTTACTAATCCGATAGCCAAAAAACGCAACCGCAAAAGTGGCTACTTTAGCTAAATTTATACGACCGACTATTTATTCGTATGCCAAAATGCTAGCGAGCCTGGATTCATCGGATCTTGAGAGAGTCCGATATCAGCGATCGCATCGTCTATAGCGATAACGTTTCGTCTGGCGGCGTTAAAGAAGGTCTCGGCAAAATTTACGTTCCAACCTTGAGTTTTAAAAAACCCTCTTTGTCTTTCGCTAACGGCGTCGTTTGCTCCTTCTATCTGAAATCCAAACGGCTCTAGATGAGCGCAGCGCACGAAGTCAGCAGCGTTTGCCACTACGTCAAACCATTGCGGCGGGATCTCCTTAACCTGCTCGATAGAGTGGCAGGTGAAAACAAAGGCCTTTTTACCCAAATCTAACCCTTCAAGACTAGGCTCTAGGTGATTAAAATGGAAAAACTTAGCATTCATTTTAGGCGTCGCGGCGGCTAGTTTGCTAGCGATTTCTACGCCGCTTTGGGTAAATTCTCCGCCAAAATACCGCACATCCGTCGGTCCACCCCTATAAAAAATTTCAATCAAATTTCGACCGTATCCGCAGCCAAGCTCCACGATACTATCGTAAGGCCCCGTCTCGTCGATGATATCTATCAGCATATCATAGAAGTTAAACGACGAGTGAAAAGGTACGATTAGCTCAGCCCCCTGTCTAGTGGTGAGCCGGACGATAGGAATTTGGGCAAACCTTAAAACGTTTGTATCGGGAAGTTGCAATTTCTTCCACTCAACTTTACTAGTGGCGTTATCTATACTTAGCACATTTAAACGCTCTTTTTTCTCTAGCATTTTTACGGCTTGATAGCTATTGAGTCCGTTTTTTAGGCACCCATCCATAAACTGAGCCCTTGTCGCCCATGCTTTTTCATAAAAATTTTGCCAACGAGATTCTTGATACGCCATACTTTCTCCTAAATTTAAAAAATAAATTTAATTCTACCTTTAAGATTTTAAAGAAAACTGAAATTTGAGAGATTGGATTTTAGTAGCTAGAATGGTTTTTGTTGGGATTGAAAAATCGGGCAAAAAAGCCCGACTAAAAGTATTAAATTTTAAGCAAAATGAGGTTTGATCTGCTCTATCCAAGCGCTGATTCTAGGCTCGGTTTTTTCGCTTTCGTTATCGGCATCAAGCGGCAGACCGACGAATTTACCGTCTCTTACGGCTTCTGATTCGTCAAATTTATATCCGTCCACGGACACTGCGCCCACGACGTTTGCGCCGGCTTTTACGACCTCATCGTAAAGCTTGCCCATCGCGCCGCAAAAGCTATCCGCATAGCTCTCGGCATCGCCCGTGCCAAATATCGCAACAGTCTTGCCGCTAAGCTTTAGTCCGCCAAAATCAAACGCGTCCCAGTCGTCTTGCAAGTCGCCCGTACCCCAGGTCGAAACGCCCAAAATCAGCTTGTCAAAGCCGTTTAGCTTAGCCGAGTCGCAGTTTGCTACGTTTAAAAGCTCGTTTTCTAGCCCCAAATTCTCGGCTAAAAAGCTCGCCGCCTCCTCAGTATTTCCCATACTGCTTCCAAAAATGATACCTATCATTTAAATTTCCTTTAAAAAATATGATGACTTATCGTGTAGGGCACCAGTCGCAGCGATCCGCCGCATCCGCACTCCCGTTTAACCTCGATGTAGCGCGAGAAATTCGCATTTCTCGGAGCTACGATGAACATCCTGTCAAACTCTCCGCCGCTAAGCGCCTCAAAGCCCCTAGCGATCTCGCAGTTAGCCAGATGAAACCGCTCTTTTGTTATCTCTTTAAAGCACGGCATAACGCCAAAAAGCTTGCGCCCATCCTGCTCCGCAAAGATAATCCCGTCTTGAAAATAAACGTTTTTATCAAAATGTTTGGCGCGTATTTTATCATAAACAAACTGAGAAAACATTATGTCCGCGTCAAAACATATTCCGTTTTGGGATTTTAGCATAAGGATTAGCTTTGCGGCCGGGTGTTTGGGGGAGACCGCTAGCGGCGGGACGGCGTCAAATCTGCCCGTTTTATAGGCGCAGATAACGGAGTTTGAGGCGATACAAAAGCTTGAAATTTTACTTCGGCTAGGATTTTTAAACTCGCACAAGTCATCGATACGTTTTAGAAAAATTTCCTCCAAATTTAAGCCCGAATACGCATAAATAAGAGGAATTTTTAGCTCGCGACCTGCGCAACAGTTATATAAATTTATAAAAATTCGAGCTTTATTTACCGCATCAAGCCCTGAAAAAATACTTGGAGTTATTTCTCCAATACCTGATAAAAAGCCGAATTTCATCTATTAGTCTTTTACCTTGCAGCATCCAAATTCCTTATCTAGCCCAAAGACTTTGCAATACTCGCTAAATACGCAGCTAACGCTTCTTTTGGCGCAGACGATCGGGATATTGCGCTTTTTAGCTTGGTTTTTTATCGTTTTCATCGTGTTGTGGTTTAAAAAACTGGTTAACATCACGACGCACTCGGTATCTTGCGGGATCGGTTTGCGATTTACGCGGTTTTCGTTACGCGCGTCCCAGTGCTCGATCGCTTCCGCGCCAAGGTCTTTTAGGACTGCTTTTATAGGCGTTATCTCGTCGGCTCCGATAACTAAAACTGACATTTTGGGCTCCTGTTTATTTGATTGTGATTATTATAAAATAGATTAGCTAAAAAATAGCTTAGTTATGAGAGTTGTTATCATTTAAGTAGAAATTCGTAACGTTTATTAAATTTACTTGATCAGATCCAAGAAATCAGCGCATAAAACCGTCCAAACCTCGTTAAATTTTGCCGAAATTAAGGCGCGCAAATTTAAGAGCTGCGATATCTCTAACGACAAACTTCTTTTTATAAGCACGGCAAAAGCAGCAATGCACACGTCATAAACTGCGGCGGCGACGCATTAGAAAAACCTGATAACGAAGGCTAAAGCTCTATTTTCGGATAATAAAAAATACGAGCCTACCTTGATAGACGGCAAAAATTTAGAAAATTGCACTATCATAGGGTGCGGCGCATGTCAAAAAAGGTGTGATTTAAAGGGATTTTGAAGCTGTTTTTGAAGCTTTTGAGGCAAATTGAAGCTTTGGCTTTCAAAATACAAAAAATCTAAATTTTGCAAATTTTACGTTTTTAGTTCTTATTTTTCCTTATGTTTCTATCTGCTAAAACAGCGTTTTTAACGCTGTTTGCTCCACATTTTACCCATTCTTGCTTTTGCCTTTTATAAGATTTATCGTTTGCGGGTCTAAAAATACGATATAAAAATCGTAGCGCCAAAAGTAAAATGCCCTGCAAACCGTAAATTTACGCAAATTTATCTAAAGACGCGGAGTAAATTTAACCCCTTTGCGTCCAAAAACTACGACAGCGCCGCCTCAACTGCCGCATCTATGTGTATCTGCGTCGTATCAAAAAGCCGCACATCCGTATCCGCCTGCGATACCAGCATGCCTATCTCGGTGCAGCCAAGTATCGCTCCTTGCGCGCCGCGCGACCTAAAATCCTCGATGATGCGCAAGAAATTCGCCTTTGAGCTAGGCGCGATTTTGCCGTAGCAAAGCTCCTCAAAGATGACGCGATTTACTTCCGCCATATCCACCGCGCTTGGCAAAAGCACCTCCGCGCCGCCCTCTATCAACCGACTTTTGTAAAAATCCTGCGTCATCGTATAGACGGTGCCAAGCAGCCCCACTTTGGCGACGCCGGCGTTTTTTAGCGCTTTTAACGTGGCGTCCGCGATATGCGCCACAGGCACGCTAACGGCGCTTTGTACGGCGTCAAAGCACCTGTGCATCGTGTTTGTGCAGATGAAGATAAAATCAGCCCCGCCGCCTTGTAAAATCCTCGCGTGACGCGCCAAAATTTCGCCCGCGTCCTCCCATCTGTTTTCGCGCTGGCAGACCTCGATCTCCTCGAAATTTACGCTGCTTAGCAGTATCTCCGCGCTGCTTAGCCCGCCTAGGCGCTCGTTTATTTTGCGATTTATTTGCTCGTAATACGTTATCGTAGACTCAAAACTCATCCCACCGATTAGGCCGATTTTTTTCATATTTGCTCCTTAAATTTCGGCGATTTTACGATTTTAAATTAAATTTGCTCTAAATTTAAATTTAGTCCGCCGCGAAAGAGCAAATTTAACGAAATAAACGCGCTAAATTTAACGAACCGATGGGATCAAATTTACAAAGGAAATTTAAACGCTCGGCTCGGAAGATAGCTTAAATGAAGAGAGCTTAAATTCGGCGCTTGCGATCCGAATTTGCGAGCAAATTTTCTCTTTGACGCGTAAATTTTATCGGCTCAAAGCGGCGTTTTGATTACTTCGCGCGGGCGGATTAAATTTACGGCCTTTGCGGTTTGGCAAAGCTTTACCTTTTTGCAAGAAAAAACGTTTGCAAATTTTACCCGTTCGCGTCCGCAAGTCTCGCGCCTATGTTTTTGGCGCGCTTTGTCAGAGTCGCTTCGGCGTCTTTTAAATGCTAGCTTGACGCCCAAACCGCCTCTGTTTTACGCCCGCAAATGCCTAAAACCGCATTTTGCCGTAAAATTTCATGCATCTTGCGCCGTCCACTATTGTAAACATCACTGTTCACTTGCCCCATATGCGCCTCGTCTTGCTTACCTAGAAATTTGCACGTTACGCGGGCAAAATTTACCCGAAAGCACGGCAAAATTTATAAAATTTTGCGGAAATTTTACTCGGCTTTTTCAGCTTTGCGTGCCAAATTTCCCGCCAAAGCGGTACAAATGCCAAAAATCATGGCCTCAAAACCAAATTTAAACGACGCGAATTAGCCACGCGAATTTAGCCGAATTTACTCCCTCGGCAGTCCGTTTTTATCCGACTTGTCGCTGATTAGTTTGCCGTCTCTATCGTACCTCTTGGCGCGGATGAGCCTGCCGCGCTCAAATTCGCCCTCGGCTTCGAGTTTGCCATTTGCGTAATAGTGTTTCGCCGTGCCGACCTCCAGCCCGTCCTCAAACGTCACTTTGGCTTTTAGCGCGCCGTTTTCGTGATATTCCTCGTACAGCCCGTGATAGCGTCCGTTTTTAAACATTACCTTTGCAGCCAGCGCTCCACTCTCGTAGTAGTCTAGCCCAGAGCCTATTTGGCGGCCGTCTTTGTACTCGTATTCGCCTCGTAGCTTGCCGCTTGGGTAGTATTCGCGTATCGTGCCGTCCTTTTCGCCGTCTTTGTAATTTTCTACCACGCGCGTTTTGCCGTTTTCGTAAAACCGCTTCCAAACGCCGTTTTTGAGGTCATTTTTGTATTCGCCCGTCTCCTCCACGGCGCCGCTTTCGTAGTACCACGTCTCCGCACCTTCTCGTTTGTCGTCCTTATACGTTCGCTTGCCGCGGATCTTGCCGCTTTTGTAGTAGTCGACATCCTCGCCGTTTCGTAGCCCGCCGACGTATGGGCTGCGCGCGCTAACCTCGCCGCTGGCGTAATAGTCGGTAAATACGCCCTCTCGCCTGTCCGCCTTGAAAACACCCTCCTGCTTTAACGCGCCGCCCTCGTCAAAGTAGTAGCGGCGGTAGAGCCCGTCGCGCACGTCATTTTTGTATTCGCTCTCGCCCATCAGAGCGCCGCTATCTGCGTGGTAGTGCTTAGCCGTGCCCTCGCGGACGCCGTTTTTTAGGGGGTATTCGTTTGAGGGCTTGTCTCTGCCGTCAAAATAGTCTCGATATCGCACCGCCGTGCCGCCCTCTACGTCTATCTCGCGGATGAGAGTAGGCGGCAGAGGTTTTAGCCTCGGATAGACCATGCCCATCGCATTTACGTCATATAGGTCCTCGACGCTGTATCGAAGCATCTTTAGCGTGCCGTCGTAGAGTTTGCCTTTTACGTAGTAAAGCCCGTTTTTTAGGCTCGCTTCGGGCTTCATTACGATTTTTGGCTCTAATGCTTGCGCCCCGATGGCTAGAAGCGGAAGTAAAAATATAAATTTTAGGATTTTCATGGTTTTTCCTGCTTTGTTTAGTTTAGGTAATTTTAAAATTCGAAGCTAAATTTAAGATGAAAGCAGGCTAAAATCCGTTATCTGTTTTTGTTTCTTAATAATTAATTCGCAAGTTGCTTTTTGATAATATTTCACATAATATAAATTTTAGCATGTGCTTGATAGTGAGGTTTAAAAAATGGATTTAGATAAAATTTTGAAAGCGCCAATAGAAGAAATCGAGCAAAAAGAACTTGAAAGGCTTCACAGGAGCTTGGGATTATTAGCGAAAATATATGTCTTTCCGATACGCCGCAGCAGCCTGAAAAGCGCTATTGGATTGAGAAATGTAAATACGAAGAGCAAGTTTTTTTCGTTTTTGGAGGTTTTAATTTAAATCTAAAATCAGTCTCTGCTAATCATATAAATTTAGAAAAATATCTGCAAAGCGATGAATTTAATATTGTTCTTTTCGGGTGCGATACTGCAAAAGATCTCAAAACTATAAAATCTTTAAATGGGATTAAGCGGAAGGTTATAATTGTAAATTCCAACCTTCCTAACATCAGCTCTTGCGAATTTGAAAACGAAGTATTTTTACGCAATATCAATAATAGCAATTCATTTAGCGGATGTAAATTCGCAAAAGGAGTTTACGTAGAAGGCTATGCATGTTTTCATTCATGTAAATTTTACGGCGATTTCATATCAAGACGTGCTAAACAGGACGTAGATTTTATAAATTGTTTTTTTGATAAATCTTTTGAACTAGCTACAAGAGATAAATTACAAGATATAAATTTTGAAGGAGCGCATTTTAATCAAAAATTTACCATGGATATTAGAGAATTTGATTCTTTAAATTTTTCGTACACCGTTTTTAATTGTGAATTTAAATTGCAATCTGAACAGATTAATGGAAAAGAGGTAAATTTTATCAATGCTACTTTTAAACAAAAGGTAACTTTTTGTCAAAAAATAATTGACTGTATAATATATTTTGAAGAAGCTTGTTTTGAGAGTGACCTAATCCTTACAAGAGCTCATTTTAACAATGAAGTAAATTTAGATAAAGCAATCATTAAAGGGGAGGCGCAATTTTGTGGAACTCAATTTAACAGAGCAATACTAACTGAAACAAATTTTGAAAATAAAGCCGACTTTTCAAATGCAGTATTCAATAATAAAGCAGATTTTACAAATGCCGTTTTTGAAGCGGATACAGACTTTAGCTCTGCCACTTTCACCGATGAAGCACGGTTTTTAAATGCAGGTTTTAAAGGCACGGCAATTTTTGAAAATGCCGAATTTAAAGGTAAAGCAGACTTCAAAACAGACAAAAATCTTACTTTTGGAAAAGATGTAAATTTTAGCAATACTAATTTTCAAGATAATGCTTATTTTAATAATAGAGTTTTTGAGGAGTTTGTCAATTTTCACGAGGCTGATTTTAAAAAAGTCGCTTGCTTTTATAGCGTAACTTTTAAAAAACCGGTTAATTTCTCATCAATTATTTTTAATGGTGCTTTAAATTTCGTAAATGCAAAAACGGATTTTACTTACAAAGAGCTTAAAGAGCTTATCGAGACTCAAATCAAACGCGATAAAAGCATCGATAATATAAAAAGAACAAATGATTTTAGAGATGGTTTTAGGCTTATGAAATACAACTTAAACAACAAAGGCAATGCGCTGGACGCAAGCTTATTTCACCGCCTAGAACTATATTGTAAAGAGCTGGAGCTAGAATTTACTCTTGATAAAGATGGCGGAAATAGTAAAGAAGTGAAACCTGCCGATGAAACAAAAGGCTCACCTAAAGATAAAAATCGTATCGAGATTTTGTTAGATTTGATAACGCTAAAATTATATAGAAATATCAGCGACCATCATACGAATCTACTACGAATTATAAATTTTATGGTTTTAACTATCGCAGCATATGGGCTATGTTTTTATATTTTTGATATTTTTTTATTGGAAACGATTGTTGCCAATCCCAAAGCGCTAGTATTTTCTATAATACTATGTTATATAGTCGGATTAATAGTATATATGAATCTTGGCATTAAACAAAGTGCGGTAGTAGTGATAGCAACCCTTATATGCGTCTTTTACGGTATAGGCAAATATTATCCTATTTTTACTATCAATTTTATACTTTTGTATTTGTCACTATACTTTGTATTTTTTTATTTACACAAGTTTAGACTTGCAAAAATTTTGACTTACTTGATTTGCATATTTATATTTTTAAGCAAACCTACTTTAATAACGCCATTTATAGGCGTATTTACGTCAGAACAAGCGGTTGAAAGCAAATTTAAAGAATACGCCGCAAGATATAATGAAAACGGCCTAGACGATATGCTCCTAGATGCAAATCTCACTAGTACCAAAAAAGACAATAAACTAGATTTTATAGTCGAAAATAGAAAAACGATTTTAGAAGAGTTAGAATGCGAAAAAACGCTATTAATCAACTCCAAAAACAAATGCGCACAAAATACCAATGAGACCGTCTATAGCAACCTTAATAATAAAATCAAAAAGCCGTATGCAAAGGCTCTAGCCGCTCTAAAATACGACGAAATAATGCAATCAACGCAAAAAAGCGCAAACTTACTGTATGGCTTCATCATGCTACTTGTCATTTATTCGCTTACAAAAACCGCACGTAAAAACTCGGTCGTGCCTAGCTAGCGGTTTATGCCGCCATTTGTGGCAATGAAGCGAACAAGCCTTTTTAAATTTTGCTCGCTTCTTAAATAGATGTTTGCGAAATTTGGCGGCGCCTTTATTTTAGATTTTGCCATTTGCGATAATAGACAGGTAAATTAGCTAAATTTATATAGATAAATTTAGCCGTCTTTTAGCGCGTCCACGACGACCGTCCACTCTTGCGTGAGTCTTTCAAAGCTAAAATTTGCGTTTGCCGAGCTAGTCGAGGGTAGTTTGACGGGTGATTTGCCCGTTGCGTTTAAAATTTGAGTTTTTAGGTATTTTTCGCAGATTTCGTGCGCTTTACCGCCGTTTGAAAATACCTGCGCTATGCGCGCTCCGCTAAAAATCGGCTCTAAATTTGCGGGCGCGACGGCGGTCATTTTGGCATCGCTCGACCCCTTTATCTCGCACGAGATCGCAGCGTCGTAGATAGCGATGCGGCGGTCAAGCAGAAAATTTATCTTTTCATCCGTACTTGTAGGTAACGGAGCGTTTAAAATCCCGGCCAGCACCCGCCAAAAGTGATTTTGCGGATTTGCGTAGTAAAAGCCCAGCTTGCGAGAGGGGGCGGAGGGAAAGGAGCCGAGGATTAAAATTTTAGAATTTTTATCAAAAATCGGTTTAAAAGGATGGGTTTGGCTCATTTTGCGCCTTTTAAATTTGCTGCGTTAAATTTAAAATTTCAAATTTGAAAGTAAATTTAACCGCCCGAACGAGCGACTAAATTTACGGAAATTTTCCCTCGCCCGTCAAATTTAGGCGAGAGAAATTTGTGCCTTACTCGGCTACGGTACCGGCAGAGACATCCTCGGCGCTTTCAGGCGCGCCAGACTCGACCTCATCGCTAAAGTCAGCCAAGCTTAGGCGTTTTAGCTGGCGGTAGCGTCTTTGCGCGTCGGCCTTGTTTTTAGCCAGCAGTTCGTCCGCGTGCTGCGGGTTAGTTTTTTTAAGCGAGTTGTAGCGAACCTCGTTTAGCAAAAACTCCTCGTAAAGCGACCAATCAGGCTCTTTTGAGGTCATTTTGAGCGGATTTTTACCCTCTTTGATTAGGCGCGGATCGTAGACGTAGGTCGGCCAGTAGCCACACTTGGTCGCTAACTCGCCTTGATCGCCGGAGTAGGCCATACCGCCTTTTATACCGTGTGCGATACACGGCGAATACGCAATCACGAGGCTAGGTCCGTCGTATGCTTCGGCTGCGGCGATGGCTTTTATCGTGTTTGCTTGGCTCGCGTTTGAGTTGATCTGCGCAACGAAGATATTTCCGTAGGTCATCGCGATGTAGCCTAGGTCTTTTTTCTGCATCGGCTTGCCACTAGCGGTAAACTGCGCTATGGAGCCCGCGCGGCTTGATTTTGAGCTTTGGCCGCCAGTGTTTGAGTACACCTCGGTGTCAAGCACGAGCACGTTTACGTTCTCGCCGCTAGCTAGCACGTGATCAAGACCGCCAAAGCCGATATCGTACGCCCAGCCGTCGCCGCCGATGATCCACTGGGATTTTTTGACGAGGTATCTTTTTAGCTCTAAAATTTCTTTCACGCCCTCTACGTCTAAATTTTGCTCCAAAATCGGCGTTAAAATTTTAGCGATTTGCGTCGTTTTCTCGCCGTCGTTTTTGTGCGCGATCCAGTCGGAGTATAGCGCGGCTAGAGCATTTGGCGCGGCGTCTTTTGTGCGCAGCATCACGTCCTCGATGCGGTGGCGAAGCGTCTCTACCGCGACGTTCATGCCCATACCAAACTCCGCGTTATCCTCAAATAACGAGTTCGCCCACGCTACGCCCTTGCCCTCTTTGTTCGTCGTATAAGGTGTCGAAGGCGCGCTACCGCCGTAGATCGAGCTACATCCGGTGGCGTTTGCCACTATCATACGGTCGCCGAACAGTCTTGTGACAAGCCCGATATAAGGCGTCTCGCCGCATCCCGGGCATGCGCCGTGAAACTCAAATAACGGCTGCGCAAATCCCACGCCCTTGACGCTATCTTTGCTCATCAGGTCGTCTTTGTAGGTTACTTTTTTAAATAAATAATCGGCGTTTTCCTGCTCGTTTTTCTCCATTTCCTCGGCTAGAGGCACCATTACGAGCGATTTTTCCTTGCTCGGGCAAATTTGAGCGCACAGCTCGCAGCCCGTGCAGTCAAGCGGGCTAACTTGGATTTTATATTTTAGCCCTTTTACCTCTTTGCCTTTGGCGTCTAGGACGTGATCTTGCACGGTTTGCGGCGCGGCGGCGAGCTCGTTTCCATCGATGAGAAACGGCCTGATGACCGCGTGCGGACAGACGAAGGCGCACTGGTTACACTGGATACAATTTTCCTCGATCCACTTCGGCACCATCACGCCGATGCCGCGTTTTTCGTAGGCCGTGGTGCCTGATTTAAAGCGTCCGTCTTCAAAGCCCACAAACGCTGAAACAGGCAAGCTGTCGCCCCTAGCGGCATTGATAGGCTTAACGATTTTTTCTATAAATTCGTCGCCGACGTATTTTTCCTCATTTGCGGCATCATCTGTCAAATTTACCCAGCTAGGGTCGACCTCGACCTTAACCAGCCCGTCCGCGCCCATGTCGATAGCCTTGTAGTTCATCTCCACGATCGCTTCACCCTTTTTGGCATAGGCTTTGTGCGCGTACTCTTTCATATATTTTTGCGCGTCGGCAAATGGGATGATGTCTGCGAGTTTAAAAAACGCCGACTGCATGATGGTATTCGTGCGGTTTTTTAGCCCGATCTCGCGAGCTAGCTTAGTGGCGTTGATGATGTAGAAATTTACCTTTTTAGCGGCTAAAATTTTCTTTACTTTATTCGGCAGTTTAGCGACCGTCTGCTCGGCGTCCCAGATCGAGTTTAGCAGGAACGTCCCGCCCTCGCGGATACCGTCTATCACGTCGTAAATTTCAAGATACGCCGCAACCGAGCAGGCTACGAAGTGCGGATTTGAGACGAGGTAGGTCGAGCGGATAGGGTTTTTGCCAAAACGCAGGTGCGAGCGCGTATAGCCGCCTGATTTTTTGCTGTCGTAGGCAAAATATGCCTGCGCGTAAAGCTCGGTTTTATCGCCGATGATTTTGATCGAGTTTTTATTCGCCCCAACAGTACCGTCCGCGCCAAGACCGTAAAATAGGCACTCTTTCACGCTTGCGTCGCTTAGCGAAATTTTCTCGCCGACTTTTAGCGAGGTGAAGGTCACGTCGTCCTCGATACCGACGGTAAAGCCGTTTTTAGGCCCCTCTAAATTTAAGTTTTCAAAGACGACTAGCATTTGCGCAGGATCGACGTCCTTTGAGCTTAGACCATAGCGGCCGCCCACGATCACGGGCTGATTTTTGCGTCCATAAAACGCCGCCTTGACGTCCAGATATAGCGGCTCGCCCAGGCTTCCAGGCTCTTTCGTGCGGTCTAGCACGGCGATCTTTTCTACCGTCTCAGGCATCACGTCAAAGAGGTACTTTAAGCTAAACGGACGATATAGATGCACTTTTAGCACGCCTACTTTTTCGCCCTTTGCGCGTAGGTGATCGACGACTTCTTCTAGAGTTTGCGTGACAGAGCCCATCGCGACCACGACGCGCGTAGCATGCGGATCACCGTAGTAGTTAAACGGTTTATAGTCGCGTCCCGTGATTTTTGAAATTTCTTTTAGATACTCAGCCACGATATCAGGAACCGCGTCGTAGTAGCGGTTAGCTAGCTCGCGAGTTTGGAAATAAATATCGTCGTTTTGCGCCGTACCGCGAGTTTTCGGGCTTTCGGGGCTTAGCGCTTCGTCTCTAAATTTTTGCAGCGCCTCGCGGTCTAGCAGTCTATCAAAGTGCGCGTAGTCAAACACTTCGACCTTTTGTATCTCATGGCTCGTGCGAAATCCGTCGAAAAAGTGTAAAAAAGGCACGCGACCCTTGATCGCCGCTAGATGCGCGACACCGGCGATATCCATGACCTCTTGCACAGAGCCGCTTGCCAGCATAGCAAATCCCGTCTGGCGACAGGCATAAATGTCCTGATGATCGCCAAAGATAGAAAGCGCCTGGGCCGCGATAGAGCGCGCGCTCACGTGGATGACGCCGGGTAGTAACTGGCCTGCGATTTTGTACATATTCGGGATTTTTAGCAAAAGGCCTTGTGAAGCCGTGTACGTCGTAGTTAGCGCACCTACTTGCAGCGAGCCGTGCACGGTGCCCGCAGCTCCGCCCTCGCTTTGCATTTCGACTACTTTAACCGGCATGCCGAATAAATTTTTCTTGCCCTGAGCCGCCCACATATCGGTGTAGTCGGCCATCGGCGAGCTAGGAGTGATTGGGTAGATGCCCGCAACTTCCGTAAATGCGTAAGCCGCGTGCGCCGCAGCCTCGTTTCCGTCCATAGTTTTCATTATTTTAGCCATTTTTCCGCCTTAAATTTTCTTACGATTTTTAAAAATCTTTTATTATAGAGCTAAATTCCAAAATCTATCATTAATCCGTCGCTTTACATTTTCAAAAAGGATTAAATTTAATAATCTAAAGCCTCAAATTTGAGCTGCAATCAAAAAACATTTGACGGCCGATTTTTCTAAATTTGCTAAAATTTAGCCGCTAAATTTATAGCAAGGGTATGCATGCGTAAAATTTTATCCGCACTAGCCGCGATTTTCGTCTTATGCCTTTGCGCTGCAGCGATTGAAAATAGCACGAATAAAAATCATGCAGGCGAAGCAAAACCCGCGATAGACTACCGCGAGGAGATGCGCCGCCTAGTCATCACCATCTCGCAGTACGGCAAAATTTGATAAAAACTTTATCGTCATCCCGCAAAACGGGCTTGAGCTCATTACCAATGACGGCTCAGCTAGCGGCGAGCTGCAGCAGGGCTACCTACGCGAGGTCTCGGCCGTGGGTGCCGAGTCGCAGCTTTACGGATATTCAGGCAACGACAAACCCGCTCCCGCCGACAGCTTAAGCTCTGCCGCCTCTACTCGCAAAACGGCTTGCGGTGTTAGTTACCGATTATTGTTTGGCCGCGAGCGACGTAAACGCCTCGTATTGGCGCAATAAAAAAACGGTTTTCTTTCTTTTGCGGCGGATAAAAGCAACCTAGCCGCCGTTCCAAGATATCCAAACATTCCGCACAACACAAACGGCAAAGATATAAAAACGGTTGCAGACGCCAAAAACTTTTTGTATCTGATTAACAGCGAAAAATTTTCTACAAAACGGCAGTTTATCGATGCGCTCAAAAATACGGATTACGATATCATAATAATGGATTTGTTTCACTTCGAAAAAGCCTACGCTGCGTCCGAAATACGTGAGCTCAAAACAAAACACAACGGCGGAAAGCGGCTCGTGATCTGCTGGCAAGACAGAGGTTTGTCGGTATTATTAAAATAACGTCTGGAAAACGGGCAAGCCCAGCTGGCTAGCAGATGAAAATCCGCGCTGGAAAGGAAATTATGTCATCAAATACTGGAATGTGGATTGGCAAAAAATAATTACGGAAAACGACGAGTCGTATCAAAAAAAGATCTTGGATGCGGGTTTTGACGGCGTTTATCTTGATATAATCGATGCGTTTGAGCACTTTAAAAAAGGGCGCGCACAGATAAGTCAAATTTGCCTTTTGCTTACGAGTTTGCGGCAAATTTGGCTTAATTTTGACCCTGCGAGCGGCTAAATTTTAACCGTAGCGAAATACCAAAAATAGTAGTTTAGCAAGCTAAATATAGGCTTTGGTTGCTAAATTTAACTGGCACGGTAGCAGGCTAAGCTCATCTGCCGGCTATAAATTTAACCGCTTCAAATGCATTTTGAAAGATCAAATTTGAATGCTCGCGCAAATCTGCCTCCTTGCCGTAGCCGCAAACTAGCCCGACGCCCGCGATACCAGCACGCTTCGCCGACTCCAGATCCATCGTCGTATCGCCGATCATGAAGGCGCTCGCCTTATCTTGCGAGCTCGTTTTGCCTAGGCGCTCAAGAGCCGTGTTTATGGGCTCGGGGTCTGGTTTTGGATTTACTACGTCGTCTCTGCCGATCACGGCCTTGATAAATCTCATGACGCCCAAGTGCTCAAGCAAAATGACTGAAAATTTCGACGTTTTCGTCGTCACGACGCCAACGTCCGCAACCTCGCTAGCAAGCGCTAACGCACCCGCCGCGCCCTCAAGCAACGATGTTTGCTCCAAAAAAATCTGCTCGTACCGCGCCTTATACGCGGCGATATAATCAGGCACGAGCTGCGTCGGCGCGCCAAGTCCGGCAAACATGACGTCAAGCGGATGGCCGACTAGAGCTTTGACGGCCTCAGGTTTTGGCGTGGGTTCGCCGTGAGCGAGAAACGCCGCGCCAAATCCGTCAAGGATCGCAGGCGTCGAGTCGATGAGCGTACCGTCGAGGTCGAAAAGTATGGTTTTTTTCATTTTACTTCTTTCGTTTTTTATTTTAATGTTGTAAATTTGACGGCATTTTCAAGCCGAATTTACGTTTTAATAAACTTTGATTTTACTTTTTGTATTTTAAAATTTGCCTTAAGCTAGCTTTTGTAAATTTTGATTTTAAATTTGACGAAAGCGGTGAAATTTAAATTTCGAAAACTATAGATAAGTCCTACGTCAAAATTTGTACATTTTTAAAGGGCTTGTGCGGTATTGATTTTGGATCAAATTTAATCTATTTGCCTTATGGAACCAAATAGGATGCGAGCATAAGATCAATCTACAACATACCACACAAAAAAGTCAAAGAACCAAGGAAAACCGTGCAATCAAGCAAATCAAATTTGATTGTCTTGTTTTTTATCCTGATAGCGGATGCTAAGCTGCGGCGATGGTATAGAGATGCCTTGGGCGTCGAATGCAAGCTTAACGATCTCTAGCATAGCAAACTGAACGTCGGAAAAATCATCGCTCGCACACCAAAATCTAGCGGTCAAATTTACGCTATTTTCGCCCAGGCTTCCGACGCCGACAAACGGCTTTGGCTCTTTTAAGATCTTTTTATTTTCGGCAGCCAGACTTAAAATAATTTCTTTTGCAAGCTTTAGATCGTCTTTATAATCTATGCAAAACACGAGCTCGACGCGTCTAGTGCCCTCTTTTGAGAAGTTGATTATATTGCTACTTATGATGCGTCCGTTTGGGATAATGATGGTTTTGTGATCGGCTGTACGTAAAACGGTGCTAAACATATTGATCTCTTTGACTGCGCCTTGCACGCCCGCGACCTCTATGTGATCTTTGAGTTTAAACGGCCTAAAAAATATTATCAAAAACCCTGCGCCGATATTTGAAAAGGTATCTTTAAACGCCATACCGATAGCAAGACCGATGGCACCTAGTGCAGCAACAAACATAGATGTCTCTACACCCAAATTTGCGATCGCAGCTATAATTACAAAAGCCATGAGAAGCGTTTTGATGATATTTAGTAAAAAACTCGAAAGAGTTTCGTCAAGTCTAGAGGAAATGATTAATTTTGATATAAGATTTGAGATCTTAGCTACTAGCCATTTGCCGATCAGCAAGATGGCGATAGAACCTAAAATTTTTAAAGAATAGGACGAGATTAACGACCAAATAAGTTCGAATTTAATCTCATCCATGCATTATTAAGCTAGGCTAATTATTTATTAAATCTAGCTTCAACGCGTCTATTCTCAGCGCGTCCTTCTTTTGTTTTATTTGAAGCGACAGGTTTAAGCTCGCCGTATCCTACAGCAGTGATCTTGTCTGCGCTTACGCCAAGTTCTTCAAGAGCTTTAGCAACTGCATTTGCTCTTTTTTCAGATAGCTTTTGGTTGTAAGCTTCAGCACCAACGCTGTCTGTATGTCCGCTTAGAACTACGCGGTAGCCTGGGTTTTCACCCATAAAGTTAGCTACTTTCTTGATCTCCTCAAGATATTTTGGAGTTATTTTATAGCTATCAAATGCAAAGTTTACGCCGATATCTCTAAGAACGATAACCTTCTCGCAACCAGTCTCGTCAACTACTACGCCTGCCGGTGTATTTGGGCATTGATCAACATCGTTTAAAACGCCGTCGTTGTCATCGTCAAGGCTTACAGGAGCTGGAGCTGCCTCAACTTTTGGAGCTTCTGCAACTACAGGAGCATTTTTAGCACCGAAGCCAACTGCAAAACCTAGCGTATAGAATAGGTTGTGATCTGCATGCTCAAATTTAATAGCATCTACTGCTTCAGCGCGTAGGGCAAAGTTATCGGTAATTTGATATCTCAAACCAAGGCCATATTGACCGAAGCCACCGTCATCGTTTTTGACGAATTTTTTTGAGACATCTTCATATCCTGCACCAAGCAAGCCGTAAAGAGATAGTTTTTCAGTTAGACCGAAATCTTTAATAGCATTAACGAAATATCTAGTAGCCTTTCCGTCTACGCCATACTCTCTTATCTTGTTAGTGTGGCTAAGACCGAGTTCTACGTGGTCTATAAAGAAATTCTCAAGGTTTCTTCCGATTCTTAAACCGATAGCCGACTGCTCATTTGTTCCCAAATTTCCTTCAGGATGAACGCCGCCTATTGTCGGAGTTAGTTCGTAATTGTAAGCTGAATCAGCAGCAAAAAGAGCTGTAGCAGCAACTAAAGCAATAGCAATCTTTCTCATAGAAAATCCTTTCATGGTGAAATGTATTTTTTAATAATATCACAAAAATTATAAATTTCGTTTTAACATTTGATATTTATAGAAAATATAATTAAATAATCATAAATATCAATGCACCTTAAATTCGCACCGCTCTCAAAACTATTAGCGTTTAGAGAACTGCGGACTTCTTCTGGCTTTTCTTCTACCGAATTTCTTACGCTCGACGACGCGTGAGTCGCGGGTTAGTAGACCTTTTGGTTTTAGAGTCGCTCTAAAGTCGGCGTCAAATAGAGCCAATGCTCTTGATATGCCGTGTCTTAGCGCCTCAGCCTGAGCAGAGTATCCGCCGCCTAGAGTCGTTGCAGTTATGTCTACAGAGCTCTC
Source organism: uncultured Campylobacter sp. (assembly GCA_963528245.1). Classification (GTDB taxonomy): domain Bacteria; phylum Campylobacterota; class Campylobacteria; order Campylobacterales; family Campylobacteraceae; genus Campylobacter_A. Next base: position 38,701 of record CAURWB010000002.1, read on the forward strand.
TTGTTTTGTTAAAAGTAGAGGTTGAACTACTTTTAACTTGATAGCCTCGTGTCCGCCGAGCCAAGTATTTAGATCAAGTCCGTTTATTAAAATTTTGCCGCTGCCCGGTTTTAGCCAGACTTTTGCTACGGCAGTTTTTCTTTTACCGGTTGCATAAACTTTCGCCATGATTATTTTCCTTCTTTTTTAGCTATTTGAGCCGTGTGCGGGTGCTCGCTGCCGGCGTAAACTTTTAGTTTTTTTATCATCTCTCTGCCGAGTTTTGTTTTTGGAAGCATTCCGCGAACGGCTAGCTTGAACAGTTTTTCAGGTTTGTCAGCCAAAAGCTCGCCGAATTTCTCGCTTTTAGTGCTACCGAAATATCCAGAATGGCGGTGATAAAGCTTTTGCTCGGCTTTATTATTGCCTGTAAATTCGGCCTTAGAAGCGTTGATTATGATAACGTAATCGCCGCAATCGACATTCGGAGTGAAATTTGGTTTATGCTTACCGCGAAGCAGCGTAGCTACCTCGGTTAGCAATCTACCAAAACGCTTGCCTGCCGCGTCAAGCACGATCCACTCGCGCTCCACTTCGTTTGGTTTTGTTATTTTCGTCATTTTCTTACCCTTTAGATAATTTTAAGTCGTGATTGTATTCAAATGCACCTTATAAATAGCTTAATTTAAGCTATATTTAAATATCAATGCTTCGAATTTCATCCCGCAAAGCGTAAAATATTGCCGCCCTCACGCTCAAATTCGGATAAATTTGAGCCAGTATTTTTTTGTATTCCGCCACTTGCTCGATATTTTCATCTATATTTTTATCGCTAGTTTTATAGTCGATCACGCAGATTTCGGTTTCGCCAACGCAGAGCAAGTCAAGCTGTTTTAAAGCACCCTCATATCGCAAAGGCTGCTCTTTAAATGTCCTCTTTTCCTGCGTCATTTGCTTAAATTTAGGCTCGTTTATCAATTTTAACCCACGCGCGTAAATTTCATCCAGCTCGCCCTCGTCTAAAAATTTATGAAACGCGTTTCGCATCGAAATTTGCGCCGTTTTTAGCGAGTTCTCGTCAAATTTTTCCGCCATTTCTAGCAGATAGTGCAGCGCTAAACCAAAATAAATCGCCTTTTGATTTTTACCCTCGATTTTGGGCGTTTCATCCACGATTTGCTTTGAAATTTGAGCTAATTTAATAGGCTCAAATTTGCCCGCTGACGTCAAATTTCGCGCCTTGCTAGGCGTCGGTTCGCCGAAGCTAAAATCAATCAAATCAAGATACTCTATAGCCTCGCCGCTACTCTCATACGCCCCAAAAAAGCTAGGATTTCTGCCGTTTGCACCCGTTTTTTTTACGATGATTAGCCCGCTGATAGCCCGCGTTAGCGCGACGTAGAGCTTGTTCATATCCTCTTCGCGCTCGAGCCGCGCCGCCTTTTCTTTTAGTCTTGCAAACTCCTCGTCGATACACTGTTTTTTGACGTTGTGGCGCACCTGCCAGGAGCCCGTACCCGCATCGTATTCCGCGATGAAATTTGACCCATCGTGCCGCCCAGCGCCCATTTTATCGCACACGATCACGTTTTCAAACTCCAGCCCCTTTGACTTGTGGACGGTCATTATTTTCACACCCTCGCCGCTTTTTGCGCTCGCTTTTGCCTCAAATCTATCAAGATTATAGATAAACTCGGTCAAATTTGAATAAGGTTGCGCCAGTTCAAGCAGCCGCAAAACGTCCGCGTCGCTCATATCTACGCCGAGCTTACCCGCCAGATAGTGCAGGCTCTCAAGCGCCGATTTTTGCGGATTTACGCTTAGCTTTACGGCGTTTACGTCTAGGATCGCTTCGGTATTTAGCTTGTAAATTCGCTCGTTAAATAGGCAAAATTTAGCGTATTCCACTACTGCGCGCGCATTTTTGCTAGCTAGCAGAGGCATCACGCCCTCGCTCACGCTTTTTACGCCCGCCTCGTCAAGTAAATTTGCGATTTTATTTATGTCGTCGTTTTTCCAGCAAAGCACGGTGATATCGTCCTCGCAGACCCCTTTTTCAAGGAGAAATTTAACCTGCTGCGCCGCCTCTGCCGCTACGTCATCGCCGCTGCTTACCCGCACGAATCCAAGATCATCCGCCTCCGCCTCAAAATACGGCATCTGCCCTACCAAATTTACCCGCTCGCCCTCTTTCTGGGGTGTTCTTTGCGGTTTAAAATTTTCGATCTTACCCGCAAATACGGCGTTTGTAAATCTAACCAGCGCTTTTTTGCTGCGGTAGTTTACCTCCAAATTTTGCGCTTTGATCTGCGGAAAATCTCGCATCAGCTTGCCAAAAAGCTCCTTTTTGCCGCCGCGAAAGCGGTAAATGCTCTGCTTTACGTCGCCGACATAAAAAAAGCTGCCAAGCCCGTTTTGTCCGTATCCGGCGACGATTTCTTCGATGAGCGGACGCATGATCTCGTACTGCGCGACGTTGGTGTCTTGAAACTCGTCGATGAGCAGGTGATTTATGCGCCCGTCAAGCCTAAAATAAAGCATCTGCGCGTCCATTTCGCCGCCCCTTAAAAGCTCGTAAACTAGGCGCGTCACGTCGCTAAAAGCGAGCGAATTTAGCCTTTTGTTTAGCGAGATTTTGCACTCTTTATAGATTTTTAAAAATCTAGCAAGCTCGGCGATTTTATACTCCTCCAGCGCGTCAAAATAGCGCTTTAGCCGTACTTTTAACGTAAAAAACATCCCGTCGAGCTCGGGTGTATAAATTTTAGAAAACGTGCGATAATCAAGGCTCGCGCGCGACATAAAAGAGCGAGCCAATATTTCGTCAGGACTTCCCTCTTTTACGGCGTTTTGCGCGTCTTTACCTCCGCCTCTAGCTAGGACGTACTCACGCATATTTTTTAGCGCTTCTGCAACGCCGCTTTCGTTTGGAAACGCAGCATTTTCGCTGCTTTTTAGCTCGCCGAAATTTTCGTAAAACATCTCCAAGCTCTCAAAAAAGCTACCCTGACTGCGCTCGGCCGTCGCTATCAAATTTGCAAGCGCCTTTAGCAGCCGCATATCCTTGCTCACGCTAGCGACAAACTCGCCCCGCTGCAGCTCGTTTAAATTTTCGCTTACTTCAAAATCCGCGCTTAGCCCCAAATTTAAGCAAAAGCTGCGCAGGATGCCGACGAAAAACGAATCAAACGTGCCGATTTTTAGATCGCTTTCTAAAAAATGCGTCGCCCGCGCATCGCGCATAGCTAAAATTTCATCCCTGCCCGCGCCCAAAATTTGCTCCAGCTCGGCTAGCTCCGCGCCCTTTTCCTCGAGCCGCAAAAAGGTCTGCACGATGCGCTCTTTCATCTCATTAGCGGCCTTTTTGGTGAAGGTCAGCGCCGTGATCTCGCGCGCGTCGGCGCCCGATAGTAAAATCGCGATAAAACGCACGCTAAGCGCAAAGGTCTTGCCGCTGCCCGCACTCGCCTCTAGGGCCAAAAACGGCTTCATAGCTCGCCTTTCACTAAAATTTTATAGTCTTCGTATTCGCTCATCGCGCCCTTCGCCTCCCCGAAATTTATCGGCGTGTCGTTTATGGATTTTAGCTGCTCGATTGCCTCTGCAAGCGCATCCGTGCTAGCTTCGCCCGCCACCAAGTTCATATTATCTTTAAGATCGTAAAAATACCCCTCGCAAGGCCTACCCATGAGCGCCTCGTAAAAAGGTAGTTGCAAGGATTTGGCGTCAAATTTTCCGCTTTTATAGTCTATCACCGCTAGCTCGCCGCCGCGCCCGTCTATGCGGTCGATTTTGCCGGTTATTCGCACGCCTGCAAACACGCTATCAAGCTCTTTTTCAAGCCCATGCACGCGCCATCCCGCCTCATATCTCGCGTCCTCTACGGCCTTAAATTTTTCCATCTTTATCATCGTTATCTCGCGCTCTAACGGCGGCGTGTTTAGCTCTCTTAGCACCGTTTCAAATTTACCCAGATCAAACCTCTCAAATTTAGAGTAATACTCAAAAAGCGCCCTATGCAGCGAGTTGCCAAAGTCCGCCGCAGACGCCGTTTGCGGCATTACGGGCGGCTTTACGTTCAAAATATATCTGTAATAATACCGCCGCGGGCACTGTAAATAGGTATTTAGCCTGCTAAAAGAGAGCGGGATAGCGAAAAAATCGTGCTTGACGATGATGTCCTGCTCAAAAATTTTAGGCTTTGCGGGCGTTTTTAGAGTAAATTTTATAAAATTTAGTGCTCGCGGATTTTGGCTCGGCGTTTCGTTTTGCGCGGCGTTTTCTCCAAATTTATCGGCCGAATTTAGCTCGCCGTCCGCTTCGTCAAATTCAAACAAACTCCGCTCTTTGGCGGTTTTTGCTTGTTTAGGTTTAGCCTCGTTCTTTTCGTCAAGATGCGGGTTCATCTCGACCTCAAATTTTTGCTCGTCCGCAAAATAGGCCTTTGCGTCAAATTCGCCGTTAAACAGCGCCGCATAGCTCTCGTCGCTAAATCTCGCGTCCTCCACTGCGTTAAATTCGCCGAGAAATCTCGACGCGATTTTCTCCTCGTTTGCCGCGTAGCATATCGCCGCCTTTTTCGCGCCGCCGATTAGGCTCTCGTAGTAAAATATCTGCAAATTTTCGCGGTCGACGTAGCCGATGAGGCCCGCTTTTTGGCGCACGCGCGAGCTTAAAAACATCTCGTTTACGCTGCGCTTTGGCACCAAATCGTCGTTAAAATCAAGCACTATGACGCCATCAAATTTAAGTCCGCGACTCTCCAAAACGCCCATGACGCCGATCTTACCACCGCCTACGTGATCAAGCCTAAGCCTAGCTAGCTTTATCAAAAATATCTCGCAAATTTGACGCAGCGTAAAGCTAAAATATCGCGCCAAACTCTGCGCGTAAAATAGCTCCTCTCGCGCTTTTTGCGCTGCGGCGTGGTCGCTCTCAAGCGCCAAAATCTCCTCCATAAGCGCTCTAAAATCCTCAAACGAGCAAGGCGCCTCAAAACCGTTTTTAAATTTCTCAAACAGCTCGGAGCCGACGCCAAATTCATGCAGATTAAACTCAAATTCGTTGAAATTTTTATAGTTATCCTCGCTCAAATTTACGCGGATTTTGTCATTTATCGCGGTTACTATGCACTTTAAAATTTGAAAAAATCGCGTTCGCGTAAAGCTCTCGCCCATCGCAAAGTTAAACATCTTGCCGCGGTCGTGCAGGCGTAAAATCTCGGCAAAGCTCTCGTCAGGCAAGATAACAGCGATGTTTTCGGGCTTGATACCCTCGGCGACGAACTCGCTAGCCTTTGCCATCGCGTAGGCCGCCTGCAGGCTTCTAGCGCCAAAGCTTCTTTTTAAAACGAGCGGATTTTTGCGCACGACGCCCGTTTTTTTTAGCTCGCGCGAGCTCAAATTTAGCTCAAATTCGCCGTATAGACTAAACTCGCTCGCCTCAATCCCTGAAATTTCAGCCAGTTTTGAGATCAGTTTTTTGTTAAATTTACTGGTTTGAAAGATGATTTTTAGCGTCGTTAGCTTTGCGATCTCGCTAAACAGCTCCCACTCAAATTCGCTCAAAAAGCCGTCCACCTCAAGATAAATTTCGCGAAATTCCCTCACGAACCCGCCGTTTAGCTCGTAAATTTCAGGCAGCGCGATGCCGTCGTATAGATTTTCGGCTGCGAGCAGCTCCTTATATCGCGCAAGCACCGCCTCAAGGATACCCAGATGCTCCTCGTAATCGGCGTAAATATCGCTAAATTTCAGATCCGTCACGCTCTTTTTGCTGATAGCAAGCTCCTTAAAAAAGCTGAAAAGATAGTCGTTGTTTTTCAAAAAAGCAAAAAACTCGGACGGGATACGCAGCCGCTCGGAGGCCTCTCTCACGCTCGCGCAGGCTCGCTGCATCAGCACCAGCGCGTACGCCTCGTCAGCCTCAAAGCGCCCCGGCACCAGCACGGCTTTTTGCTCAAACTGCGCTATCGTCATAGCCTTTGGCACGAGTTCGTTTTGAAATTTCGCGTTAAATTCGCGGATCTTTCGCGAGTTGGTAAAGATATAAAGTTTGTCTAAATTTTGCATAGAGGCTCTTTGTTTTTTGGTAAAATGATAGCCCAGAGCGGCTGAAAATCAAAGAAAACTAGCGCGCTTCGAAGTTAAATTTATAAAAGCCCGTGTCGTTTGCGTCGGATATTTTTAGTAAAATTTGCCATCTGCCTTTTTTTGGGAGCGTTACGGGCTGCGTTTTTAAAATTTGCCCGTCAAATTTGACGTCTAAATTTTGATTTTGCTCGTTCGTCGCGGGCCTGGTCAGTAAAATCTCGTGAGTGAAATTCGGCGCTACTGAGCCGTTTTTGGGCTCGACGGCAATCTTAAAATATCCGTTAAGCCCGTCAAATTCAGGCTCAAATTTAAGAGCGTACTTGGTGTCAAATCTGCGCTGGCTAGCCTCGATCTCGTTTATATTTTCATCGACGTTTTGGTATCGCTCAAAGTAAAAGCCGTCCATCTCCACGGGGTTTTTGACGGCCAGAATGATGGTCGCTACGCAGGAGGCGACTATCAAAATAAGCGAGCCGACGATAGCGTGAGGCCAGTAGTTTTTAGCCATTTTTCCTCCTAAATTTTCTAAACGCGGCGGCGCAAACGACAAGAGCGATAGAGCCGTAGATAAAAATCCTAAACGCATCAAGCGTCCGGCGATTTTGACTGCCGATAGCGTTTTGTAGGGCGATGCCCTTGCTCACGGCGATCTGCTCGGCAAGATCGGCGTAGCCGTTTAGCATGGCAGCGTTAAAGATATCTTTGCCGTTTTTAGACGCTAAGATCGGCAAAATCGAGCCTGAGCTTGGATATGGGCTTAAAATTTTCTCTTTATCAAAAAGCTTAAGCGTCTGTGGGTCGGCAAAAATTTCCACCTTATGTTCAGCCTTAGCAAGCATCAAAAGCGCGTAAGGCGGGGTTAAATTTAGCTGTGCGGCCGCTTCTTCTAGCGTTTTGCCATCCAAGTTCTCATAAACCGCAACCCCCGCAAACACGCCGCTTTTGCTCGCTAGCTCCTCGCCCAAAACCGCGATTTTCTCGCTCACGGCGGGGCTTAAGATGTTTTGATTTACCAAAACTATCTCGCGGGGCAAATTTGAACCCTGCAGAGTCGCCGCGTAGCAAAAAAGAAAAACGACGATAAAATTTGAAAATTTCAGCGCAGAAAAGCGGCGAAGTGCGCTCAAATTTAAATTTAGAAAGTTCATTGTAAATTTAACGCCTCGCAAAAAAGCGAGCGCAGTCAAATTTGAGCGAGTAGAATTTATAAGCTTCATCGGCCTAGTCGCGCTTTTTCGCGCAAAACGCAAGGTGCGCCGACCAAATTTAGGCGTAAAATTTGAAAAGAGGCGGCCGAGTTTGCGCCTCTTGATTTATCAAATTTCATCCCACAAAAAGGTGATTTGGCGTTAGCACCGCCCACGCCGCGATGAGAGCGGTCGCGACGAGACCCGCGACGATGATTTTTTCTAAAACCGCTTGCATAGCTACTCCTTCACGCGCACTTGTTTGGCGTTATCCGCGCTTTTCATCTTTAGCTCGGAGGCGTTTAGCGTGTATGGCTTTTGTGCGACTTCTTGCTGGAGCTTTATCGCGTAGTACGTGAGCGTCGCCAGGATCGCTAGCAGCAGCCCGGTCGCGATGAGTAGCCCAGTCACCCCGTGGAGGCCGAAAACGTTTCGATTCATGTTTTCCATTTATTCTCCTTTAGAAAGCGAGATAACGTACTCGCCGACCGCTTTTTGCTGCAAGGCGTTTAGTCTGCCGTCGTTAAATTTAGGCATCGCGCCTATAGCGCCCTTTTTACCGCGCTGCAGCACGTCCTCGACAAATGACGCCGTGCCGTATTTGGATAGATCAGGGCTCATGCCATCCATGCCCTTGCCGTCCTCGCCGTGGCAGGCTGCACACGCCGCAAACTGCTCCTTGCCGCTAGCTACCAAATTTTCGTTTTTAGTCTTTTTTATGCCAGAAATTTCCTTAGCGATGTAGGCTGCAATCGCCTTTGCGCCCTCTTCGTCCGCCATGCCCGCAGGCATCTCGCCCATCGGATACTCAAGGCCTTTTGAACCGTTTATTATCGCGTTATAAATTCCCTCTTCGCTGCCCCAAACCGCTAGATCTGCGGCCTTGCCGTTTATGCCGTCGCCGGTTATACCGTGGCAGGCCGAGCACTGCACCAAAAACACGCTCTCGCCCATCGCGTGAAGCGTTTTAGCGTCCGGATTTGCGAAGCTTTTTTCAAATTTAGCGTTCGCGGCGGCGACTTCTTCGTTGTATTCGCCGATCTGCGAGTAGGAGTTTAGCGGATAGCCTGCGAGCATATACCACAAAGCCCAAACGATAACCAGCACGTAAACGACCGCCCAGCCCAGCGGCAGAGGGTTTTTGTATTCACCTATGCCGTCCCAGCTATGCTCGCTAAGCTCGCCGCCCTCTTTGGCGATCTTCATCTGCCTTACGTATTTGCCCGCCACGAACGCCGTTAGCGCGACGATAGCGACTGCGCCGACGAGAGCGAGTAAATTTACGTCGTCTCCCAAGTTAAACCATTGCATTATTTTTCCTTTTTAGCGTTTTCGTCCACGGACGCAGACTCTAAAATTTCCTCGTCGATGCCGTCTTTTAGGGCGAGATCGGAGTATCTTTCGTAGTTTCGCTTGCCGCTCTTTTCGGATCTATACAGATGAAAATAGTATCCGTAAAGAAGCGCGGCGCACACGGCTAGAAAGATAAAAGCTCCATATCCTTGGATCTCTCTTAGAGTCTGCGCATCCATAAATTTGCCTATTTTAAGCTATTTAGATAGGCGATGAGCGCCACTATCTGGCGGATCTCTCCGCGCTCGAAGGCCTTTTTGACCTCCTCGTCCTTCATCTCCTCAACTATAGCGGCGGCTTCTTCTTTGACCGCTGCTTGCGCCTCCTCGTAGGTGCCGAGTTTTGGCATGCCCTCTACGTCATACGGCGCGCCGAATACCTTTTTCGTCGTTACCGCCTCGCCGTATGCCGTCTTGATGTCGGCGTTGTTGCTAAAGTGATGCTTATAAGCAGGCATTATAGAACCGGGCACCACAGAGGTCGGCTCTTTCATGTGATTTTCGTGCCAGTCGGTGGTACGGTAGTTACCCACGCGCCAAAGGTCGGGGCCGGTTCTCTTTGATCCCCAAAGATGCGGACGGTCAAACGCATACTCGCCGCTAAGCGAATACATGCCGTATCTATCGGTCTCGGCCTTAAAAGGGCGAATTTGCTGCGTGTGGCAGGCGTTACAGCTATCTTTCATATACACGTGTTTGCCCGCAAGCTGCAAAACCGTCGGCGGCTTGGTTCCCTCAAGCGGCCTAGCTCTGTTGGCAAAATCAGGCAGTATCTCGATCACGCCCGCATAGGCGATAAATATAAAAACCATAACCGCGAAAAAGAAGGGATTTTTCTCTAACCAACTAAACATTAGCAACCTCCTTTACGCCCGCAGGACTCGCGCTTAGCGGCTCTTTTTCGAGCGATTTAGCGCCAAAACTCTTGTAGATATTATAAACAAAGATAAAAAATCCAAGCAGATATAGCAGTCCGCCCACGGCTCTGATCCAGTAGTACGGCACTATGTTTATCACCGTATCGATAAACGAGTAGGCTAAATTTCCGTATTCGTCCGTCGCGCGCCACATCATACCCTGAGTGATACCCGCGATCCACATCGACGAAAAGTAAAGCACTATGCCGATAGTCTGTATCCAAAACTGGGTTTCCATCAAGGATTTCGAGTAAATTTCGCGTTTAAATACGCGAGGCGTCATGTGATAAAGCGCCGCCATCGTCATAAAGCCGACCCAGCCTAGCGTACCGTCGTGCACGTGTCCGGGCACCCAGTCGGTAAAGTGGGCTAGAGCGTTTACGGACTTGATCGCTAAAATTGGCCCTTCAAGGGTAGAAAACATATAAAACGTTGAGCCTAAAATCATAAATTTGATAAGAGGATTTTCTCTAAGCTGCTGCCACTCGCCGCGCATCGTTAGAAGCATATTTATCGCAGATCCCCAGGACGGCAGTATCAAAACCACCGAAAACACAGAACCCATCGTCTGCATCCAGTCAGGCACCGCAGAGTAGATCAGATGGTGTCCGCCCGCCCAAAGATAAAGGAACATGAGGCTCCAAAACGAGAAAATAGAAAGCTTGTAAGAAAATATCGGCTGACCGCTCTCTTTAGGGAGGAAATAGTAAATTTGAGCGATTATCGGCACGGTAAATACAAACGCCACGGCGTTATGCCCGTACCACCACTGCACTAGCGCGTCGTTTGCTCCGGCGTACATCGAGACCGAGTGCCACCAGTTGCCGTAGCCCGAAACTAGCTTGGTCGGCACGGCCATGTTGTTAAACAAATAAAGCATCGCGATACCTAAAAACGTCGCGATAAAATACCAAACCGAGATATAAAGCGTCCTCTCGCGGCGGATACCGATAAGGCCGAATATACTAACGCCCCAAAGCACCCAAAGCACGACCACGCCGATATCTAGGGGCCACTCTAGCTCGGCGTACTCTTTTGACGTGCTAACGCCGGCAAAAAGGCTAAATACGCCGCCGGCCATAACCAGCATATATATCCAAAAGTGCAGCTTGCCCACCGTCATCAAAAACGGCGACTCGCTCATCGAGACTTTCAAAACCCTCTGTCCGATATAGTACCACGTCGCAAATACGCCCGAAAGCATGAATCCAAATATCACGCCCGCCGTATGCAGCGGTCTTAGGCGGCTAAAGGTGCCGTATTCGCCCGCGAGATAGTTTAGATCGGGATATGCCATCTGAAAGGCTATCAGCACGCCTATGCCCATGCCGACTATCCCAAACAGTATCGTCGCGAACATAAAATACTTGGCGACCGTGTAGTCGTAGCTTAGCGCCCTGTCTAGTCGCATCGATATCCTCCTTTGTTTATTTTATTACGAAAATGTTATTTTACTAAAATTTAAGCGCAAAATCGCTTAATCGTTTTAAATTTACGCTACTTTAAATTTTACTTTTTTAGCTCGATTTTATAGCCTAGACCGGGCGAGTTTTTGATGAGTCCGGCGCCCACTTTATCGCGTATTCGCTTGATAAATGTCCTAACGGCAGGATCGTTTACCTTTTCGCCAAACCACACCACGTTTCTGATCTCCTCGGTTAAAACAAGCGTGCCGATACGTTTAACTAAAAGCGAGATAAAGGCCAGCTCTTTTTTGGTTAGCGCGATCTCGACGCCGTTTTTTACGAGTACTTTTTTGGTTTGATTAAACGAATATCCGCCCGAAATATCGATGATATCGGCGCCTATGATTTTAGTTTTTACGATCTGTTCTAGCACGACGAAAAGCTCATCCATATCGATAGGCTTGATGACGTATTTATCGATGCCAACGTCGATAGCTTTGAGCAGTTTTTCCTTTTCACTATACGCGCTTAGGATCACTACTGGCGTGTTTTTTGAGAACTCTTTTATCTGCCTTGACATCTCAAGCCCGTCCATGATAGGCATCATGATATCAGCTATCACGATGTCGGGGCTAAATTTTTTAAATTTCTTAAGACCTTCGTCGCCGTTTGAGGCCGATATGACCTTTTGAAATACGCCGCCGAAAACCTCTTGCATAGACTCCCTTATACTATCCTCGTCCTCGACTAGCAGTAGCGTTAGCTCTTTAAAATTTTTCATTTTCCATCCTTTAGCGGCAGTTTTATCTCAAATTCCGCTCCAAATTTTACGTTTTTAGCGCCGGTGCTTCCGCCGTGATTTTTGACTATGCTTTTTAGCATATATAGACCCGCGCTCGGGTGCTTCGTGGTAAAATACGGCTCAAAAATCTTATCCATTATCTCCTCTTTTATACCGCCGGCGTTATCCGTTACTCTTATGATAGCAAATTTATCCTTTGTTTCTAACGTTAGCGTTACTTTTTTATCGTCTTTTTTATTTGCCAGCGCATCTTTTGCGTTAGAAAGCAGGATAATCACGGCCTGACACAGCTGCGACTCAAATCCGTAAATTTGACCCTCGCTTTTTAGCTCTAAATTTACGTCTATGCCCTCTTTTTCGTAGGTTCCCTGCACCATCTTTAGCGCGTTTTCTACCGCGGACGAGGGCAAGAAAAGTCCCCTCTCGCGCTCGACGCTAAAAAAGTTTCTAAAATCCTCGATCGTCTGCGACATACCCTTTATCACGCGCTTTGCGTGCTCGTAGCCGGCCTCGAATTTCTCGTTTGCTTTGACGCTCTCTTTTAGTTTAAAAAGCGTGATGCTAAGCTCGTTTAGCGGCTGGCGCCACTGGTGAGCGATGTTTGCGATCATCTCGCCCATCGAAGCTAGACGCGACTGCAAAAAGAGCATTTTGGTCTTTTCCTCGTTTTTCTTGATCTCGGCTTTTACCAAATTTTCTAGATTTTGGTTTAAATTTACGAGCTTGGCCGTCTGCTCGGCGACCCTGTTTTCGAGACTTTCGTTTAAATTTAACAGCTCTTTTTTCGTCTTTTCAAGCTCGTTGTTTAAATTTATCACGTCCGTCACGTCGTATCTAATCGCAAGAAACTCCTCGATCTGCCCGCTTAAATCCAAAATCGGTATGATAGTCGTGTTTAGATAGACGTCGCGGCCGTCTTTGGTGCGGTTTCTTATCGTACCTTTGTGTACTTTTTTGGCTAAAATCGTATCCCAAAGCCGCGCAAAAACTTCCTTTGGCACCTCGGGATGACGCACGATGTTGTGATTTGCGCCGATTAGCTCCTCGCGCGTAAAGCCAGACATCTTGCAAAACTCGTCGTTTACGAAGGTGATAGTGCCGTTCGTGTCGGTTTTTGAGACGATATTGCTGGTCTCGATAGCCTCTTGATACTGCCTGAATCTTTCTTTGATGTTATCCATTGCTCGCCGTAAATCCTATAAAAGATAGATAAATTCCGTAAATTATTATCGCCGCGCCGCTTAAATTTAGCGCGTGTTTTTTAAATTTTTCGCTCACGGCCTTTAAAACCAGCGCATAAAAACTCATCAAAAAAAAGCTAACCGCGCCAAATGTAGCCGCGATCGCCGCGCCCTTTGCCCCACTGCCGCTAGCTACTGCTAAAGCTAAAAAATAATAAACAACTCCGCACGGCAGTAGCCCGTTTAAAAACCCGAGCGTCAAAAACCCGAGCACGCTATTTTTAGAGATTGCGGCTTTCGTTTTTTCGTTTAAAATTTTGGATAAAAATGCGTTTTTCTCGATGAAATTTAACATCGCTCCGCGTCTAATGAGCGCGACGCCCAAAACCGCCATAAAAACGCCGATAGCAAAAAATAGGTAGCCTCGCGCCGCAAGAGATAGCGTAAATACGCCGCCAAACGACCCGAAAATAAAGCCAAGTAGCATATAAGCGCAAATTCTAGCCAGGTTATATCCCGCTATCATCGCCGCGCTAAAAATTTTACCTTTGCCGCTCAAAAACCGCGCGAGCAATATAGCAAAACCGCCGCACATACCCGCGCAGTGGCCTACCGAGCTAAGCGCCGCGACGCTCAAAATCGAAACAAACTCCGCGCCGCTCATCAAATTTGACCGTCAAATTTCATTTGCGAATTTTAGCCGCGCTGGGGTTAAATTCGGCTCGCAAATTTAACCCTAAATTTTGCTCAAATTTGACCGCGACTAGCAACTATAAAATTTCTAAAAACTGTTTAAAGATATATTTGCTCTCGCTCGGCCCGCCGCTAGCCTCGGGGTGGTGTTGCACCGAAAACACAGGATAATCCTTATACTTCACGCCCTCGATCGTGCCATCAAAAAGATTTCTATGCGTGATCTCGGCGACCTGCGCGATCTCCTCGGGGACGTTATAGTTGTGATTTTGCGCCGTTATCTCGACTGCCTTGGTTTGCAAATTTAAAACCGGGTGATTTGCGCCGTGCTGACCGAATTTTAGCTTGTACGTCTCAAAGCCAAATGCATTGCTAAGCAGCTGATGGCCGAGGCAAATGCCAAAAATCGGCACCCTTGCTTCGATCAGTTTTTTTATCTGCGCGATCTCGTTTTTTAGGGCTTTGGGTTCGCCCGGGCCGTTTGAGAGAAACACGCCGTTTATCTCGCCTTTGTTAAATTTAGCGATGAGCTCGTCTGCCTGCACGTCGTGCGGATAAATTTGCGTCTCAAGACCCATTTCGCAAAGCTCGTTTAGGATGTTTCGCTTCACGCCGTAGTCGATGACGGCGATCTTTTTGCCGTTTGATTTTAGTGCAGAGTAGGCTTTGCTCGCATGATCCCAAGCGCCGTTTTCGTGAGCGTAAATTTGCTCGGTGCTTACCTTTGCGACGTAGTTTATCTCTGAAATTCTAGGCGAGTTTTCGAGTAGTTTTTTTAGCTCTTTTTCGTCTGAAATTTCAGTCGAGATCACAGCGTGAAGCGCGCCGTTATCGCGCAACATCTTGGTTAAAAATCTCGTGTCGATATCGTAAACGCCGAATTTGCCTTGCTCTTTGAAAAATTCTTCCAAGCTTTTTTGCGAGCGGAAATTTGACGCAGTAGGATTAAAATCCCTCATCAAAACGCCGCTAGCGTGGATTTTCGCGCTCTCCATATCGTCTTCGTTTACGCCCACTATGCCGATCTCAGGCATGGTAAAAACGATAAACTGCCCCGCGTAGCTCGGATCGCTCATGATCTCTTGATAGCCAGTTAGACTCGTATTAAAGACCATTTCGCCGCTAGCCGTGCCGCTCGCGCCAAAGGCCTTCGCCTGCAAAAAAACGCCGTTTTCAAGGTAGATATAAGCTCTCACAGCATGCCTCGTTTTCTTAGTTCGTCCTCGTAGAGCCGCTCAAATACGATGTCGTACTCCTCGGTGCCCGGGATCAGTTTGCGCTTGTAGCCGTCGATCTTGTCGATGACCACGTCTTGTAAAATTTCATACGTTTTTAGATAGTCTTCGATCGAGCCGTAGATGATGTTTTTGATACGATTTTCGGAGACCGTGTAGTCAATGAGCCCCTTTTTCCAAGCGCTTTCTAGCACTAGGTGAGAGACGTTGCTAAAGCGGTCTTCGTATGTAAGTATCACGCCGTACTCTTTGGCGAGCTTCTTTTTTACGAGCCAAAACATATTTTTTCTATCGACTTGCATGCTCTCCATATCGTCTTCGTTCTCGGCGAGCACCTCGTTTACGCGCTCTTCAAGCGCTTTTTCTTTTTGCAAATCGTTATCTAAAATTTCTTTCGCGCATGCCGCTACGGGTTCTACTCCGCGCGTTAAATTTACGAATCCGGACTTTAATAAATCAATAGCGATTTTGTGCGCGATGTAGGGTGTGTGTGGGAGTTTTATACGCATTTTTACCTCTCTTTTTGGGCTTGATTTTAACCAAAATTTGGTAAGAAATACCTAAAATCTCATGGAGTTTTTGTTTTGGCGGGCGTTTGTTTTAAGTAAAATTTGAAGCAAAATTTGACGCGCTGGCAAAAATGGTTTTGAGACTGGGCGATAGTTAAATTTGACGGCGGCAAAATTTAACCTTTGGAGTCAAATTTGACCGCCAAAGGCAGATTTAGCTTTTGCGTTATCTGCGCAAATTTGAGTTCAAATTTAGACGCGAGCCAAGATAAATTTAGAGCGTTATAGCCTCAAATTTACAAATTTAGCAGATTACCCGCCGGACCGTCAGGCGAGGTCGGAGAGACTTCCTGCGTTACGTTTTTTTCGGCTTTTATAAATGGCGGGCCTTGCTTGATTAAAAGCGTGATCTCAGACGCTGTGGCAGGCTCCATTTTTGCCATTATCGCGGAGATTTTTTTAGGGCTTAGCGAGTACATGATGCTAGCCGCATCCGCCCTATCCATCGCGCTTAGAACGTCGGCGGCGGCTTGGTCTTTCATCTTGCCGTAGGCCTCGCCGACCTTGTCGCTAGTCATCGCTTTTAGCTCTTTTACGATCTCTTCGTTTTTCTTTAGCAGCTGCTCGGTTTGCTTTTTTTCCTCTTGCGCGCGGGCTAGAGTTGCGTTTATCTCGGCCTCTTTAACGGCTAGCTTGGCGTTTCGCTCCTCAAAAAGCGCCGCCGAACTCGCTCTAAAAGCCTCCAAACTCTGCCTTGCTTCGTCTATTTTGGCGAGCTCTCTTTTTAGCTCGTCTTTTCTGGTTTCAAATATCGAAACGCAGTCCACTGGGATCTTAAAGCCGCTTTGGCTCGCGCTTTGAGCGTTTACGTCATTTGCGCCCCAAGCGCATAAATTTAAAGTTAGTAAAATCAAAATTTTTTTCAAGCTTTCGCCTCTTTTTGCCTAGTAAAATTCATCGTCGCAAACTCGTCCAGAGCCGCTGCTTCGGCCTTTTTTATCTTTTCTATTTGCGCGCTAAAGTCCTGCGCTTGCAGGTATTTCATCTTTTCGTACTCCAAATTTGCCGCCTTGTGTTGCCGCTCGAGGTGCGCGATGTTTTTTTTCATTAGCTCGAGCCGCTCGGTTAGCAGATTTTTTTCTCGCCGCATCGCGCCAAGAAGCTCCAGCGATCCGCGCAGATCGGCCGCAGAGCCGCTGGATGGCATTTCAAATTTTGAAATTTGCTCGGCAGCCTGCGCTATGAAGCCCTCTATCATCGCCGCTTCATTTCTGGTTCTTGCCAAATTTAGCTCGATTTTGTCTAAATTTCGCTTTTTTATATTTACGATTTGCGTAAATTTGCTTTTCATCTTAGCAGACTATCGTGTCTTCGCGCTCCGGGCTCGTGGAAACGATGCCGACCTTTACGCCCGTGATCTCCTCGATGCGTTTGATAAAGACCTTTGCATTTGCAGGAAGATCCTCAAATTTACGCGCTCCAGCTACCTTATCCCAGCCGTCAAGCTCCTCGTAGACCGGTTTTACGCCCTCCAAATCGCTTGGAAAATACTCGATTATCTTGCCGTTTTTCTCGTAGGCTTTGCAGATTTTTACCTTATTAAAGCCGTCTAAAACGTCAAGCTTCATCAGCGCAAATTTATCCACGCCGTCAAGTCTAGCCGCATATCTCACGCCTACTGCGTCAAACCAGCCCGTACGGCGCGGCCTGCCAGTCGTCGCGCCGTATTCACGTCCGATATCGCGTATCTTTTCGCCGTCCTCACCCATATCCTCGGTCGGGAAAGCGCCGTTGCCGACTCTGGTCGTGTAGGCCTTGATGATGCCGATTACCTCGCCGACGTTTTTAGGACTTAGCCCGATACCGCTGCAGCTGCCTGCGGTTACGGTGTTTGAGCTAGTTACGAAAGGATAGGTGCCGTGATCGATGTCTAGCAGCGTTCCCTGTGCGCCCTCGAGCAAGATTTTCTTATCCGCGTCTATCGCATCCCACACCATATGCGTGGTATCTACGATAAATTTACCCAGCGCAGCCTCGTAGCTCTTTAGCTCGCCCAAAAGCTCCTCGCGAGCAGGGGCTTTAACGCCTAAAACGTCTAAAAACGCTTTATTTGCCGCAAAATCGGCCAAAATCGCGTCGCAAAGTTTCTCAGGATTTTTTAGCTCCCCGACACGGTGCCCGCTGCGGCTGATTTTGTCGCTATACGCAGGCCCTATGCCCTTGCCCGTCGTGCCGATAGCGTGTGCGCCTTTGGCCTTTTCTTTAGCTTGGTCGATTTGCGCGTGATAAGGCAAATTTAAATGCGCCTTGTCGCTGATAAATAACCGCCCCGAAACGTCTCCAAACTGCTTTAGTTCTTCTATTATCGCGGCCGGACAGAGCACGACGCCGTTGCCGATGATGTTGATTATATTTTTATGAAGTATGCCCGATGGAACCTGATGCAGCGCGATTTTTTCGCCATCCACGACGATCGTGTGACCCGCATTGTGTCCGCCCTGACACCTGCATACCATATCGTAGCCGCCGCTTAGCAGATCTACGATCTTGCCCTTACCTTCGTCTCCCCACTGCACGCCCACTATCACGTCAGCCTTGCTCATACTCTCTCCTTTTGATCTAAATTTTCGATTAACGCGTCGGTATATACGCCAAATCCACTGCTTTTGATGCTCTCTATCTCGTAGTTGCCGCCGCCGCTTAGCACGGCGTTGCTGCCTAAAAATCTAAAAAACAGCTTACCATAATACCGCATCTTTGAATAATATAACGGAACAATTCTTAAATTTTCATATTTTACCGCCTGTGCCAGCTCTTTTATCTCAAGCAGTGCGGTTTTTATCTCATCTGGCACTACCGGCAAGATCTCGTCGATGTCACCCACCGTATTTACGAAGGCCAGCCTTTTTAGCCACTCCTCGTTTTGATTTAGGATTTTTTCGATCTCGCCGTGCTCAAATATCGAAATAGGCAAATTTAGCAGCCTACACACGATCTGCGGGATCGCGATGTGGCTGATTTGCAACACCGGCGCGAGGTCAAACGACTCAAAAAGCTCCTTTGCGATCTTTACGCTAGTAGCCAGATCGCTCTCACCGATTAGCTCGGCGCCGATTTGATAGATTTCAGTGCTAGGGTACTTAAAAACCGGCTGGATGTAAAACCAGCGTTTAGGTTCGGTATCTTTTAGGCGTCTAAGCACGATGCGCACGACGTCCACAGTGCTATCGGCGCGCAGACTGATTTGGTGATTTTCGTGATCGCTAAAGCGCACCAGAGCCGTGGGCTGCACGCTAAGGTGCTGATGATACGAGAAAAATGGCGTCACGATCTCGTGAAATCCGTTTTTTCCTAAAATTTCGCTCGCCGCGCGCTCGATCTTTCTTTTTAGTTTCGCGCTTTGTCCGAAATACAGCCTCGTGCCGCTTGGTATTTCGTGCTCGTAAACGCTCGCGTCAAATTCGCTCACTCTTGCTCCTTTGCTTTTGATTCATTCTGTTGTATCTCAGGCTCTACCCACGGCAACTCGTGAAACGCCGCCACGAAGTAGCTAGGCTTTGAGCCGCTATAAACGGTCGCGATACTAAGCTGCTCGAGATAAATTTCGCCACTTTTACGCTTATTATAAATTTCGCCGCTATAAAAGCCTTTTTTCAGCAATCTCTTCCACATGTGTTCGTAAAATTTATCATCATGCACGCCTGATTTTAGTAAATTCGACGGCTTGCCGATAGCTTCTTTTTTGGAGTAGCCGCTTATCTTGCAAAAGGCTTCGTTAGCGTCTAAAAATACGCCGTCTAACCCGACTACAGCGACGGCTTCTTGCGCGTTTGCAAATAGGTTTAAAATCGTATTTTTATATGCGCCCTCTTTGTCGTCGTTTAGACGCGCTATCTCCATGCCGGTTTTTGTGGTCAAATTTGCCGCCAGCTTGCTCTCGATAAAGTATCCGATCACCTCATCCACGGTTCTGCCGTCTTTTGAGATAAATTTGATAAATACGCTGCAGTTTATGACCTCTAGATTTTTCCTTATCAGCCTACAAGACTGCAGCGACTCGTTCTCTTTTTTGAGCGAAGCCGCGTTAAATAAGCTAAATTTGATGTTAAATTCGTTCGCGAGCCTATCTCGGTCATCTGGATGGATGATGTTTTTAAACTCGAATTCGTTTGAAAATATTTCGCTTTTTTTGTAGCCCAATGCGCGCTCGATATTGTCCGAAACGCTTGATATATCGCCTATAAAGCGGTCCTTCCAAACTACGCTAAACAGCGGCGAGTGCGCGTCTATCTCGCTTTGTTTTTGTGCGTTTTTCTTTAAAGTATTGCTCTTCGTAACGTCTTTTACGACGCAAAAGCCGATCTTTTCGCCGCCGGGTAACTCGTAGTTTTGCTTGTAGATGCGCACCTGCTTTATCTCGCCGCCCGCAGCAAAATGGTTCGTTTCGTAAATTTCGCCTTCGTCTTCTTGTAGCGTTTTCATATCGGTCAAATTTGACGCATTTAGCTTGGCTAAATTTTTGCTTTTTATCGCTTCCTCGCTAAATCCGTAAAACTCGCACGCTCTCGCGCTTGCTTCAACGATCCTGCCACTTTTTGCGTCGATTAATAGCAAGATAAAAGGCCCTTTTTCAAACAAAAATCCAAATTTGCGCGAGTACTCTTCAAATTTCGCCTTTTTCTCGCCGAAATCTCCGTAAAATTTGACGATCTCGTCCGAGATTTGATCAAATTCTTCTACCGAGCCAAATTTCGCGTAGGTCTTAATCTCCTCGCCGTCGCCGGCTTTTGCGACTAAGTTTTTGATGGATAAAACCGGTTTTATGACGGAGTTTTTGACAAATTTAGTGTAAGAAAAGGTAAAAAATCCGCCTGCGGCTAAAAATGCGATGCAGATTAGCAAAAATAGTAAATTTTCTTTTATAAATTTATCCACAGGATAGCTTGAAACCACGGCCAAACCGATCCCGGGAATGCTTTGGATATAATAAATCTCGCTGTTTAGCGAGCCTAAATTTGCAAATTTTACTTCGTCGCTGTCTAGATAATCCGCGTCCACGTCGTAAAGATCAAAGATATTTTTATGCTCTAAAACCAACTCCGGGTTTTGGTGAAATACGATCCTGCCGCTTTTATCTATCGCAAACGAATTTACGCCGATCATCTCGTATCCGCGAGCAAACTCCTCGTAAATCGCCGTAAAGCGTATGAGCGTAGCCACCATTTTGCCGTTTTTCATCTTTTTTGCAACGATTCTCGTCGGTACGTCGCTTTTGTCAAACATAAACTCTGATCTTAAAATTTTATCCTCAGGCTCGTTTTCCCAAGGCTTTGATAGGAAAAAGGCGGAGTATGCGTCGCGCAAATTTTTATCGCTGACAAACTCTATCTCGCCCCGTTCGTTTACGACGAAAAAGGCCATGTGCTCGTTATTATTTTTTACGGCAAAGTCGAAAATCGCATTTGCGTCAAATTCGGGCGCGTCGATGTAGATTTCGATAAGTTTTAGTTCATTATTTATGATTGAAGCCCGCTCTTTGATGAAAGTTTTAAAGTTAGAATTCGCAGCGTAAACATCCTCTTTTACGCCTTCAAATTTTAAATTTAACCCAAAGCTTGCTGCGCATACGAGAAACACGGCGGTAGCAAAAAGCACCACGTATATCCTGCCTAAAACGGCGCGTGCGAGAGGAAATTTGGAGGCGGATGAACTAGCCAAAAGAAAAACCTTAAATTAATTTAATATAAACGGCTTATTGTAGCTGAATTTTGCTTGTTTTAAGATAATAAATTTAGAAGTTTGGCGAGAGGATGAGAGAATCGAACTCCCCGCGAAGCGGTCAACCGCCCCGCCATCGGATTTGAAGTCCGCGAGCGCCACCAGATCGCTTTATCCTCCGCGTCTTTAGATGATGAGCGCGATTATAACTAAATTTATATAAATTTTAGTTTGATTTCTATAGTATTTGGAGAAAATTTTATGGGTCGGCGATGAAAAAGCTATTTGCGCGATTTTTTTTAAAAAACATCCTCATTTTTTCGCCGATTTTTTTCCTCGGCGGTTGTCTTGAGCTCTTTACGACCGTGACGCCGCTAACGGGCATAAACGTCTACGACGCCTACCAGATCAGCAAAGACGAACGCGGCATATATTCGATAACGAAAGATAAATTTATAAAAACAAAAATCCAGACTAAAATTTTAGCCTCAAGCGGGCTTAGCAACCTAAACGTTGACGTCGAGAGCTTTTATGGAGACGTGTATCTCATCGGCGTGGTGCCTGATGACGAGCACAAAACCAAACTCGTAGAGCTAGCCAAAAACACCGACGGCGTGAGTAAAATTTACACTTATATTCGCTTTCCTAACGACGGCGGCGAATGCGAAAGCAACCTCGCTATAATGCTAAAACTAAAAAATAGCTTTTTTAAAGATAGCATAATCAGCGGCACAAGCGTAAGAGTAAGCGTATTGCAATGCAACGTCGTATTTACGGGTATCATCACCGATATCGAGCAAGAAAAACACGCGATCTGGTACGCCAAGCACATCGAAGGCGTGCGGGACGTGTATTCGTTTTTGAAGGTTTTAAAGGAGTAGTTTTTATATATTTTAGCATCAGCTTGCCTCTTGCTGCACTTCGCTTATAACTCTCACTCGAGCACTTCTTTGCAGATTTTTGCTTAGCTTTTATACTCAAATTTGAAGTCAAATTTAACCAAATTTGTAAATTTTACGCACCAAAACCCGCATCTTGACGGCATTAAATTTAGTTTTTAAATTTGGCGCATTGTTTCAAGCTATCTTGCTTTTTATGTTAAGGGGGAAAGGGCTTGAATTACGCTCTGCTGGCAGTTGCGAGGCAAAGCCGAAGCAAAAGAGCTCCCTTCCCCATTAACAATCCCCTATCCCCTACGACGTGAGAAGTTAGTACACTGCGTGCAGGTCTAAATTTGGCGCTATCGCGCCACACGTTTTAAATTTACGTTTTAAAGATACTGGTCTAGGTGGGCAAAATTTGCAAATTTAGCAAGATATGAAATAGATATTCCAGACAGAATAGGCGTAGTTTAACTTTAAAAATTTTAACCCGTGAGAGCGCGTATATGAAATACGTAACCGAAGCGGGTTTAAAATTTTAAAGCTTGAAATCCGTCGTTTATGTGGAATTTTTAACGCGGTAAAAGGTTTTGATTAGTGTCGGCAGTAGCACCAACGCCCCCAGCAACATCATTATCATAACAAGATCGGTCAAAAGTCCGAAATATATCGTCGGGATAAAGTTGCTAGTTACCATTATGCTAAAGCCAAGGATGATCGCAAACGATGTGTAGTACATCGCATAGCCGATACTGGCGTGCGAGGCCTTGATCGACTCGGCGACGTTTTTGCTGCGAAGCTCGATTTTTAGGCGGTGGATGTAGTGGATGATGTCGTCCACGCCGATGCCTATGCTGATAGCTGCTATCGTAATGCTCATTATATCAAGCGGGATACCCATGACGCCCATGACGCCAAATACCGCGCAAAGCGGGATCAAATTTGACGTGATAGCGATTGCGGCGAGCTTAACACTTTTAAAAATAATGCAAAAAACGATAAAAAGCGACAAGATAACAAAACCAAAAGAATCGACCTGCGAGGCGATGAGGCTTTGAAGGAGGTTGTTATAAAGCACCATCGCGCCGCTAACTTGGACGCTAGCGTTGTCGTTTGCGATCAAATTTGCGATATCGGTTTTAAGCTCGTGCAAAAACTCGTCCCTGCGTAGCGCGTCGTCACTATCTAGGGTTCGCGCGGTAAAGCGCAGTTCGTTGTCCTTTATGCTTACGTAGGGGCTTAGGATTATGTCTTTGTATTTTTGCGGGATCTGTTCGTATAGGATCGAGAGCATGAGGCCGTCGGCGGGCTTTTGCGTGATGCGCTCGACGATCTTTACGACTGTGTTTAGGCTGCTAGCGTGCCCGACAAAGCGCTTATTTTCTAGATAGTTATGCACCTTTTTTGCGACATCGATTTTGTGCTGATTAAACCAGTATTTATCCTCGTTCGCGCTAGCGGCGAATTCGTCGTCAAATTCGTCTTTAGGCTCGTTTTTAGCCGCGCTTTGCTCAAATTTAGGCTTGTTGAATTTGATCAATATATCAACAGGCACCGTGCCGCCTAGCTTCGTATCGATCACCTGCATGCCTTTGTGGATTTCGGTCGTATCTTTAAAATAGCTTATGAAGCTGTTTTCGACCTTTAGCTTTAAGATGCCGTAAAGGCCGAAAATAAGCACTGCAAGACTGATGGCGTAAACCGCGCGGCTGTGATTTAGCGCAAACGCGGCGCAGTGCTTGGTAAAGCTAAATTTATCCTCAAACGTCCTAACCGGAGCGAGCTTTGGCATCAGCGCCATCGCGGAGCCAAATAGCAAAAACGCGAGCGCTAGCGAGATAGAGATCGACGCGCTCATCATGATGCCTAGCATTATGATAGGCTTGATATCAGAAAGCGCAAGCGACAAAAAGCCGATAACGGTCGTAAATATCGCAAAAAACGATGGGTTGGCCTTATCGCGCAGCGTGAGATAGACTAGCTGACGGTTGTTAAGGTGCGGCTTGGTAAGGCAAAACTCGCGGTAGCTCACGATCAGGTGGATGACGACGGAGATCGTGATAATGAGCTGAAGAGCGATGTAGTTTGAGCTAATCACCGTGATCTCCCAGCCGAAAAACCCAAACAACCCGCTCGCCCAAATAACGCTAATCACGCAGATAAAAATCGGCATAACGATGTAGCGAATCTGCCTAAAAAACAGCCAAAGACAAAAGACCAAAAGCAGAGTCACGCTGATGCCGTAGGTCGCAAGATCCGAGCGCACGAAGCTCACCATATCATCGGCGATCATATTTGCCCCGCCTAAAAACAGACTCTCGCCTCCGCCGAATTTCGCTATCGTCTCGCGGATCTGCTCGATCGCGGCGTGCTCTTTTATACGCGCTTCGTCGCGGTGAGCTTTAAACTGCGCATTTACGGTGCTTAGACGCTGTTTTTGCTCACTTGTGATGTTGCCGTCGAGTTTGGCGTTTAGCAGAGCGTTTCGCTCGTTTAGTATGCTTTGATATTTTTCGTCGGTCTTTAAGTTTAGCACGATCGCCGTAGTTTTTAGATCGCGACTAACAAGGTTGTTCGTATATAGCGGACTATCCGCAAACTCGCGGCGCACCAAGGTTTTGTTTATATCGGTATCGGCGAGGCTCGGTACATGCTTAACTAGCTCGCTAAGATCGCTAGTTCCGCTTTGAAGCAGCGGGATGTTTAGTACCGAAATAACGCTTGATACAAGCTCGTTTTTTTCGAGCTCGCGGCTTAAATTTTCTATCTTTTTAAGCGTAGAGGGCGCGAGCAGATCGTCTTTTGGCGTATAGGCGATGACTAGGTAGTTTGGGCTAACGTAGCGTTTAGAAACGTCTCTAAAGACGGCTAAGTCTTTATCGTTTTCAAGTAGCAGCGTCTCGGTAGACGCATCCACCTCAAGCTTGCCGCTAAAATATCCAAAAAAAAGCGTCGCGGCCAGTACGCCCGCGATAACGCTCTTTGGAAAGTTGACGATAAATTTAAAAATCCGCTTCATCAGCGCCTTATTGCGGAGCTTGGACGGAGTTTAGCTTGCTAAGCAAATTTTCAAAACTCTCGTTTTCCATCAGGCTGTCAAACTGGCTGCGGTAGGTCTGGATGATGCTAACGCCTAAAATTTCAACGTCGTAGATGAGCCAGCCGCGATCTTTGGCGTTATAAAATTTATACGTAAAGCCGTAGTTTTTGCCGTCCTCACCGACCAAATCGGCGTTTAGAAAGTAGCGATTTTCGTTTGGTTTGGTCACGTCTTTAAAATTTATAGTTTGGTTTTTATAGCTTAGAAGTTTATCGACGTAGCTTGATTTTAATCTCTCTTCAAAAGCTTTGTTAAATTTAGCCTTTTGCTCGGCATTTAGGTTGTTGTAGCGCTTGCTTAGGGCGATTTTAGACATCTGCTCGTAGTCGAAATATGGATCAAAAACGGCGAAAATTTTACTTATTTTCTCGTCTTTGCTCAAATTTGCGTTTTTTAGCACCTCGATGGCGTCTTGCGTCGTTTTTTGCATCGTAGGTTTTATCTGCTCCTCACTGATCGCAAAGAGGCTAACCGCGCTAAAAAGCGCAAGCAGGATGATTTTTAAAAATTTCATTTTATTCCTTTATTAAGTGGTTGCGGCGCTGTTCGTAGGCGTCGCGTAGAAACGGATACAGGTCGATCGCGTCTTTTTTAAGATTGTCGTAAGCGTCTGGATGTAAAGACAAAAGGTTGCCCTGACGGAAAGTTTTTATCGCAAAGGAGTCTAGAGCCGGCTTTACGTAGCTTATGGGATCGAGGTAATAATCGCCGACTAGACCGACGATATCGCGTAAATTTGACGGGCCGATAAACGGTAAAACCACGTGAAACCCGCTACCCACGCCCCAGTATCCAAGCGTCTGGCCGAAGTCCTCGTCATGGCGCTGCAAATTGTAGTATTTCGCTCCGTCGGTTAGCCCGCCAAAGCCGATGATCGTGTTTGCTAGAAATCTCAGCGTCTCTTCGCCCGCCTCGCTAAATTTAAACTGCAAGAGGTTGTTTACGAAACGAACAGGATATAAAAGGTTGTCGAAAAAGTTTCCAGCAGCGGTTCTTGCGGCCTCTGGCACTACGTAGTTATAGCCTTTTATCGCGGGATGGATGGCGTTTACGTACATAAAATCGTTAAATCCAGTCATCATTCTATTATAGCCGCTAAGCGGATCGAAAATCTCGCTAGGCTGGGTAAATTCGTCGTCAAATTCGCTCTTTTCTTGCGTTTGCTCAG
This sequence comes from uncultured Campylobacter sp., assembly GCA_963528245.1. Classification (GTDB taxonomy): domain Bacteria; phylum Campylobacterota; class Campylobacteria; order Campylobacterales; family Campylobacteraceae; genus Campylobacter_A. Next base: position 64,921 of record CAURWB010000002.1, read on the forward strand.
CAAAAACGCAACTAAAAACGAGCAAAAAAGAGAGTAAAAATTTTCTCATCGAATCTCCGAATTTTAAGTCTGCAAAGGCGGTAACCTGAGATTTTATCTCAATGTAGCTTTTAAATTTATAAATTTCAAAATGCCTGGTATTACGAAGTTTGTTTAAGTTATTTTTCATATATATTTAAATATACTTTCTAGCAAATTATTTTTTTATACTGATAAATTTTGGGGGATTTTAATGAAAGCAGACGTTAGTTTAGAGCTATTTTTAGATAGCGGAGTATCGGTGCTGGCTAAACATATAGAGCTTTTAAAGGCCGTCGAACACACCAAAAGCATAACCAAAGCGGCCGAGTATGTCGGCATCTCGTACAAAAACGCATGGGACAGCCTAGACGCGCTAAATAACCGCTCGGACGAACCGCTAATCGCAAGAGCCGAAGGCAACAAGAAAAACAGCGGCTCGGAGCTCACGCCGTACGGCAAAAAGATGATCGCGCTATACGACGCGATGCTAGAGAGCCAAAAGATATTTTTAGAAAAAGTTTGTTCAAATATAAACGTCGATACGAACGAAATTTTAAATTTACAGCGCATGAGCATGAGTTTGAGCGCGCGAAACCAGCTAAGCTGCGAGATCACGGACGTAAAAACGGGCGCGGTAAATTCGCAAATCAGCGCCAAACTCTCAAACGGCGAAATTTTACGCGCTAACGTCACGGTCGAGTCCGAAAAAAATCTAAATTTAAAGGTCGGCAAAAAGGTCGTATTTATCTTTAAAGCTCCAAGCGTAATGCTCGCAAAGGAGGAAAATCTAAAACTAAGCGCGGCAAATTTATTAAAAGGACGCGTTATCGAGGCCAAAATCGGCTCCGTAAACGCCGAAATAGTATTAGAAATCAGCAATCATCAGACGATAACCTCTATCATCACCAAAGAAAGCGCGATGCAAATGCGCATCGGCGTAGGCGACGAGCTCACCGCTATAATCAAAGCAAGTCAAATCATAATAGGAGTATAAAAATGAAAAAAATATTTTTTTCGTTAGTAGTTGCGGCCATCGCCGCTTTTAACCTAAACGCGGGCGAGATCAACGTATTTGCCGCAGCAAACGTCACTTACGCGTTTGACGAGCTAAAGGCTGAGTTTGCTAAATCAAATCCGGACACCAAAGTAACGGTCACGCTAGGAGCTAGCGGCGCGCTATCTACGCAGGTCAAAAACGGCGCTCCGGCGGACGTTTTCATGGCTGCGAATATGAAATTCGTCCAGGACCTATACGATACTAAATTTGCCGTAACCGAGCCTGTAGTTTATGCTCAGGGCGCGCTTGCTCTATTTACGATCAGAGATATCGATCTAGCTAAAGGCATAAACGCGGTAGAAGGCCTAAAAGCCATAGCGATCGCAAATCCTGAAACCGCTCCGTACGGCAAAGCTAGCATCGAAGCCCTAAAAAAAGCGGGCATCTACGATAAAGTCGAGAAAAACGTCATCCTAGCAAAATCTATCGGCGAGGCTCTAAGCCAAGCTCTAAGCGCTGCTGACGTCGGATTTATCGCGGCTTCTGCGATGTACGATAAAAAAATGGCCGAGTACAAAGAGGGCAAAAACTTTATCCTCATCGATCCTGCGCTCTACACCCCGATCGATCAAGGTATGGTTATCCTAAAACACGGCGAAAACAATCCTGAAGCAAAAGCTTTCTACGACTTCATCAGAAGCGACCGCGCGAAGGAAATCTTTAGAAAATTCGGATACGTCGTCCCGTGATAAAGGCTAAAATTTCGGCGATAGAGCAAACGGGCGGCGTTAGCGTTTTTGAGTTTAGCGCCGAAAATTTGAGCCTAAAAATGCTATCCTTGGAAAATCTGCAAAATTTAAAAATCGGCGACGAAGTGAGGCTAGGTTTTAAAAGCTCGGACGTATTCGTCGCTACTTCCCCGCTTTTAAACTGCTCGGTCTCAAACGAGATAAAAGCGCAAATTTCAGATATCAAAAAAGGGCAAATCACAAGCTCGCTACATCTAAACGCGGGCGAGTTTGAGTTTGAAAGCATTATCTCGACGGCATCGCTAAAGCGGCTAAATTTAGCGCTCGGCGATCAAATTTACGCCTACGTCAAGGCAACCTCGCTCTACATCGCATGATAGAACTAAACTGCATAAAAAGCCTAAACGGCGCAAACGGGAAATTTGATCTAGACGTAAATTTGAACGTAAAAAAAGGCGAATTCGTAGCTCTATACGGCAAAAGCGGCATCGGCAAAACGACACTTTTGCGCCTGATCGCGGGCTTTGAAACGCCTGATAGCGGAACGATAAAAGCAGGCGGACGGACGCTTTTTGACGGTAAAAACTTCACTCCGCCGCAAAGCCGAAATATCGGGTTTTTATTTCAAGACTACGCGCTTTTTCCAAATATGAACGTGATGAAAAATCTGCTTTTTGCGAATAACGACCAAAATTTAGCGCGCAAGCTACTAGAACTAGTCGAGATGAGCTCGCTAGAAAACGCCGCCATCTCGCAGCTCTCGGGCGGTCAAAAGCAGCGCGCCGCCCTAGCCCGCGCCCTAATGCGAAAGCCCGAAATTTTACTACTCGACGAGCCGCTATCCGCGCTTGATAACGCCATGCGAGAAAAGCTGCAAGACTACCTTGCCAAGGTGCATGCCGAGTTTAGCATGACGACGATTTTGGTCAGTCACGACGTCGCAGAGATCTACAAACTCGCCTCAAAAGTCTTCGTGCTAGAGGGCGGTAAAATCGCGCAAGAAGGCGGGCCGGGCGAGATATTTTTGAGGCACAGAGGCTCGCAGAAATTTAGCCTACCGGCAAAAATTTTAGAGATCTCAAAGCGCGACGCCATCTACGTAGCCGTCGTTTCCGTCGGTCAGCAGCTTTGCGAAGTAGCGCTAAGCGCCGCAGAAGCTGCAAATTTAAAAGCGGGCGACGAAGCGTCGATAAGCGCTAAGGCGTTTGGGCTAAATTTGCGAAAAAACGGTAGCGAAAACGACAAATTTGACGAGCGAAACGATCAAATTTACGCGCAAAGCGAGCCGAGATGAATATAGATTTTACGCCCTTTTACCTCTCGCTAAAGCTTGCTTTTATCTCGACTGCGATTCTGTTTTTTCTCATGCTGCCGGTCGCGTTTTGGCTCAGCCGCGCGAGTTTTAAATTTAAACCCGTGCTCGAGGCCGTGATCTCGCTGCCTCTCGTGCTGCCGCCTTCGGTGCTCGGTTTTTACATGCTGGTTTTTCTCTCGCCTTATAATTTTTTAGGCAAATTTTTTGAGGAAACCTTTAATATCCGCTTGGTTTTTAACTTCTCAGGCCTCATCATCGCTAGCTGCATTTACTCGCTGCCATTTATGTTTCAGCCGCTTCAGGCGGGCTTTGCTAGCCTGCCAAAGAGCCTTTTTGAGGCGAGCTATTCGCTAGGCAAAAGTAAATGGGAGACGCTTTTTAGAGTCGCCTTGCCAAATATCAAACCCTCGCTTCTAACCGCTCTCATAGTGAGTTTTGCGCATACCTTGGGCGAGTTTGGCGTCGTGCTGATGATCGGCGGCAGCGTGGGAGACAAGACTAAAGTCGCCAGCATCGCCATCTACGAGGCCGTCGAGCTCATGGACTACACCAAAGCACACGTTTATTCGGCAATTATGCTGTTTATAAGCTTTGCGGTGCTATTTTTAGTCTATTTTTTCAACAATTCACACGCAAAGAGGACGCAATGAAAGACATAAACGCAAATCCGGTCAAATTTAGCGAGCTAACGGACGGCAAAAACTGCATCGTTTTTACCTATCCCAAAATGGGCGAGAGCGGGAAGTTTTTACCTGAAAATTTAAAGGATTTAAAGGGGCTAACCGGCTGCACGCTTCAGTGTAAAGCCTACCAGGAAAACCTTGCAAAGCTTGAATCTTTGGGCTTTACGCTAATCGCCGTCGGCTCTCAAAGCGTAGAAAAGATGAACGAATTTAAACAAAGCGTAGGCGCAAATTTTATATTTTTGAGCGATGAAAACTTCGAGCTAGAATCCCCGCTAAATTTGCAAACTTTTACCACAAACGACGGCAAGAAATTTTACCGCCGCCAAACGCTGATTATGAAAAACGGCGAAGTCGTAAAAAGATTTAACGACGTGGCAGAGCCCGCAAGTGACGCGGCAAACGTACTCGCGGCCATAGAGCGGCTTTAAATTTCCGTCAAATTTACGCAAAACGGCGAGCATTTTACGGCTCAAATCTGGACGAGAATTCGAGCCGTTTTAAACTCATATTTGACGGCGAATTTAAAACACGCGCAAGCAAAACCGCAAGTCAAATTTTAAATTCCCGTCAAACGTAAATTTAACCTAACCCAAAATAATTTTTTATATAATTACTCAAAAATTTAGGCGGGATATGAATCTTTTTTCCATAGAATTTGGCTTGTACTTTTTTATTTTTTGGCCGATTTATTATTTTTTAAACACGCGTCCGCACCTGCAAAAAGCCGTTTTGCTCGCTTTTTCTTATCTATTTTTAGCCTCGTTCGGACTTAAATTTCTAATTATAAATTTTATCTTTAGCACGGCGATTTTTCTTTTCGCAAGGTCGAGCGAAAACAAGGACTCCGCGATTGCGTTTGCCGCGGGCGTTATTTTCGTGCTTTGCGCGCTTGCGTTTTTTAAATACGGCGGGTATTTTACGATCAAATTTGGCGTCATGAGACTTGAAACCATCGCGCTTCCGCTTGGCATTTCGTTTTATTCGTTTATGAGCATTTTGCTACTAAAAGCCGTGCGAGAGGGCGAGCTAGAGGCGCCTAGCTACCTTGATACGCTGATTTTTCTTAGCTTTTTTGTTGCGATTATTTCAGGCCCGATTTTACGGCCAAAGCCATTTTTCGAGGCGTTAAACTCCCCTAAGGTTTTTCGCGCTAGCCCCGCCATATTCGCGCTTTTATGCTCCGCGCTATTTAAAAAACTCATCGTCGCAAACCATCTTTTTGAGATAGTAAATCCCGTTTTCGCCGCGCCCACCCTGCCCGCCTCGCAGCTTTTAGGGGCACTTTTTGGCTACAGCGTGCTACTTTACGCCGATTTTAGCGGCTACGTGGACTTCGTGACGGCGCTTGGACTCATGTGCGGTTTTGTTTTGCCGCAAAATTTCAACCGCCCTTTTACGGCGCGAAATTTAAAAATTTTCTGGCAAAATTGGCACATCAGCCTTATGAATTTTTTTAAAGAGTGCGTCTATTTTCCACTCGGTGGCAGTCGCGGCACGGCGGCGCAGACGCAGCTAAATGTTATGCTAGTTTTTGCGATTTCTGGCGTCTGGCACGGCGCGGGGCTTAGCTTTTTGCTCTGGGGGCTCATCCACGGCCTTGGCGTCGTGTTTTTAAATTTAACCAGCGAGCGCAAATGGCTAAACTCGGCTATGCTTGGACGATATTTTACGTTTATTTTCGTGAGCATGGTTTGGGTATTTTTCACGATGGATTTTGAGGGGGCGGTGCGCTACATCGGAGCTATTTTTAGAAACTCGGGCGGCGAGCTTCTTGCCATTTGCGCGCTATTTGCTGGTGTTTTTGTGTTCGTATTTTTATACGCCGCGATTGATATTTATCCGCTTTTGGTCAAATTTTTTGAAAATATAAACGTCCTTTTTTCAGCCGTTTTTTTGGCGATTTTTGGGATAATTATTTACTTTTTGATGCCGTCAGGCATGCCTAACTTTATATATCAAGGATTTTAATGAGAGCGTTTTTTGGGGTATTTATCGCGTTTTTTACGCTGATTGCGCTATTTTTGCGACCGCTGTCAAACTACTACGAAGCCAAATATCAAAAGGATTTTTTCATCACGGACGAGCGCGCGATGGCGCTGAGCGATAAATTTATAAGCGCGGCAGAGGACGGCTTGCAGAGCGCAAAATCAGCCATCGATAAACTTATGGGTATTTTTTCGGGAGACAAAAAACAGGTCGCAACTAGCGCTAAAACGGAGCAAAATTTAACCGCCTCGCAAACCAAACCCGCAAATTTAAACGCTCAAAATACGCAAAATTTAACGCCTAGTATCGGCGCGGTAAAAGAGGCGAATTTAACTGCGCAAACCGCTCAATTACCAGCTAAAACCGCTTTAAATTTAGATAAAAACAGCTCGCTAGCCTCAAATTTAACGCCGAGCGCTCCGAGCAAAACGAACAAATCCGCGACTTTTGATATCGAGCTAAATGAAAATTTGGGCGTCATCTTGATAGGCGACTCCATAATGCAAGGCTTTGGCTGGGGCTTTGAAAATGCGCTAAAAACGAGCAAAATCTCAATCAAAAATATGGCAAAAGCTAGCACGGGGCTAACAAATAAGAAATTTTACGACTGGAGCGAGGAGCTAAAAGCGGCGCTAGCGAGCCTAGAAAATCGCCCGCAAAATCTACTGATATTCGCGCTTTTTGGCGCAAACGACGCTTATAGCTACACGTTTGACGAGCAGGCGCTGGACTTTGGCACCGACGCATGGCGCGAGGCGTATGAGGGCAGGATCGCCGAGATATACGAGATCGCCGCAGAGCACGGCGCGCAGGTCGTGTGGCTGGGAGTGCCGTGCATGAAGAGCGAGAAATTCGACAAAAAAATGAAGGCGCTAAACCTGATCTACAAAGACGCAGCGCAAAAATACGGCGCGCGCTACATCGACATCAGCGGCGCGATCTGCGATAACGGTAAGTATCTAAAAGAGGGCGCGGACAAAAAGCCGCTACGCAAGGACGACGGCATGCACATCAGCATGAACGGCGCTAAAAAGATCGCCGTCTACGTCGTGGACAAGCTGCTAAACGGGCAGAGCGATAATTTTTAGCCGAATTTGAGTTTGGCTAAATTTGCGCGGTCGGAAATTCTTAAAATTTGGGATTGATAGAATCGGCAAATTTGAAATCTCGCCAAATTTTACGTCTTAAATTTGAGCAAATCTGCCGAGCCGCTTGCAAAATAAATACGGGCGCGCCCCCACAACTAGCTTACGCCGACTTTCACCGTACAGCGCAGCCAAATGCTCGCTCGTATAAATAAAATATCGCGCGAAATAAGCGCACGGCCATCTTTTTTGCCTCGAACGGTTATTTCGCCAAACCCGCCGACGTTTTACTACGACCGACCTGGATACAAAACGGTATTTTGGCGCAAAGCTTTGCCGAAAAATCGTCAAAATCACTAGAACGTATACACAAACCGTATTTGGCGCCTTGATGTCGTCTGTGGTGCGCACGCTTTCTCTACCGACGTAGATTTTATCGGTTCGTTTTTTATTTTCGTCGCCTCGGCAAATTTAAATTTGCGTCAAATTTGAGCAGCAAGACTCAAATTTAAAAACCGGTCGGCGCAAAAATAGCGCTAGGCTCGTGCGCCGACTCAGTTAATTTTCAAATTTACTCAACTACCGAATTTAGTAAATCCACTTCACGACGTCGCTTAGTTCGCGGCGGTATTTTTCAGGCTGTGGGTTTAAGCGGTAGCCAAATGGCACTACGATAGCCACTCTTTGCTCGCTCTCATCGAGCCCTAAAATTTCATTTAAAGCATGCCTGTCAAAGCCTTCGATCGGGCAGCTGTCAATCCCAAGGCTCGCGGCTGCGTTCATCATATTTGTCGCAGCTATCATGCACTGCTCGTGCGACCACTGAAATGTTAGCTCATCGTCGTTTTTGAAATTTGATAGCAAAAAGTCGTGATAAAATTTCTGCCTTGCAGCGATCATCTCAGGCTCTTTATCTGCGCGTCTAGCGATCATTTTATCAACATAGCTGCTGCCAAATTTTATCTCTTTGACCTTTGCTAAGACGACCACCAAATGCGAGCAAGATGTGATCTGCACTTGGTTCCACGAAACGGCTTTGATTTTTTCTCTAAGCTCCTTGTTTTGCACGACTAAAAAGTCCCACTGCTCAAGGCCAGTCGAGCTTGGGCTTAGTCTGCCAGCCTCTAGGATAAAGTCAAATTCACCCGCACTTATCTTTTTGCTCTCGTCAAAAATTTTGCAAGCGTGACGAAATTTTAAAATTTCAAGATAGTTCATCATATCTCCTTTGTTAAATTT
>CAURWB010000003.1:0-66904 GCA_963528245.1 uncultured Campylobacter sp.
GTTGTTCTAGGATATCCTCGTATCTAAAACCATCCGCCGCTATCGTGATATTTTGCATCTCGCTAAAGATTCTTGACGGCGTAACTATAACGTTTTTACAAAGACTTAGAGAGACTCTGGCTGCTGCGCTACTACCCTCGTCGGTCTGTCCGTACGGCAATACGATCGCATCGCAACAACTTAGTTTTTCGTTTACAGTTTCTATCGGTAAAAAGCTCGTATGCCACTCTATTTTTTCGCTCAAATTTAGCTTTTCGCAAATCTTGCGGCATCTTTGTAGCTCCGCCTCGCCGTCCGCGCTTGCGACCGGACTGATTATCACTAGTTTTGCGTCTATATTTTGACTGAATTTCGCAAAAGCTTCTAGTAGCACAGGTAGGTTTTTATGCGCAAATAGCAGTCCTAAAAATCCTACCCTAAATTTGCCGTCCGCTTCTTTGCATTTGATTTGAGCGCTCGTTAAATTTTGCGTTCCGTGCGGCACTAGCGTGACGTTATCGGCAAGCCCGAGTAGTCTAAGCGTATTTAGATCGTCGATGCTGTGGACGAAAACTCGGTCGAATTCGTAAAGCGTATCGTGCCAGTTTTGCTGAGTTTGGTGCGGGTAGTTTAGGATTTGCTTAGTACTGTGAAGCGTGATAAAGCAAATTTTTCCCTGAGATTTTAGAGCGAGGACGTCTGATTTTAGCTTTTCGTCTATCTCGAAAAAGGTAAAATGATGTTGTAGCCAAATTATATTCGCATCCGTCTCAAGCCCCGATAGTAGCTTTTCGCGCTCTATTTCAAAGACTTTGATCTCGTCGTTTTCTTTACTTAAATTTGAATCCTTGGCGCGCTTTTGCTCGCTCCAAGTATAAATTTGCAAATCTGCGCCCGCCCGCGCAAGCTCGTCCGTTAGGTATTTTGAGTATTCGGCTATGCCGCAAACGGCGTTATAGGTCGAAAAGTAGGCGATTTTTAGCTCGCTTGGCTCATTTTTAAAGGATTTTAGATGCGAGATGCTCGAGATAAAATTTAGCGCATTTGTCTCACCAAACATCATTTCATCGACTTTCTGTTTTAGCGATTCTATGTTTGGAGCGCGGTTTTGTAAAATTTGCTCGGCTACTTTGAGGATCTTTTCGCTTAGATCCTTGACGCTAGGCTCCGCCCAAAATGAATAATTTAGATTAAAATGCGTAACGGCCGGCGCAAATTTGTATCCGATAAACTCGCAGCTATCGTCCAAAAACTCGCACTGGCCGCTATAGTCGGTGGAGATAACCGGCTTTTTGTAGTGTACGCCTTCGATTGCCGGCATATTTAGCCCCTCGCCGCGCGTCGGTAGCACGACGATATCGCACTGCTTGTAGAGATTTGCCACGTCAAGCGCGGTTAGATCTTCGTTTAGTATGACGCGGATTTTGCTTCTGTATTTTTTATCGACTAAAAGCTCGATTTGCTCGGTTACGCTGTTGTGCGGATTAGGGAAGCTTTTTATCGTTAGGCTTAGCTCAAATTTAGCTTTTTTGCAAGCTTCGTTAAAGGCTCGTAGTAGCACGTCGGCACCCTTTCTAGGTAGGCACGACGAGATGTGAAAGAGCTTTATCTCGCGCTTTTGTTCGCTATTTTCTTGCAAAACGCTTGGCTCGGGCGGCATTTTTAGCGGAATGTCGGCTACTTTTACGGGCGTATAGCAGCCGTTATCTATTAGGATTTTTTTGATAAAAAACGTCGAAACTAAAATGCCTCTATACTTGGCGTTTAAAATTTCGATCGTCCTAGGCGGGATACGCGACTCCTCCCAGAAAAATACCGCGATCTCAAAGCCGTATCCCTCGCGCACGTCTTCGATTAGCGGGTAGTGGTGGTAGATCGCGACCTTGTCGTCGGTTCTGATTGCGGGTGCGTTTTTATCCGGCACTATGCTTCTTAGCGTTTCGTACTCGTCTTTGGTTATCGCGATGTCTTCGATTTTATCGAAATAGTTTGCGTGATAGCAGATTACAAAGACGTTTTTTACCTTACCGAGCAGTCTAAATACGATGTTTCTGTTTATCGCGGCCAAACTATAGTGTCCGCTGATGTTGCCGATGACGGTTAGCTCGCTAAAGTTTTCTTTAAATTTGAGATTTTTCAGCTCCAAATTTCGCTCGTACTCTTTTGAGTGGGTTAGCTCAAATACGTTAGGCTCGAAAACTCCTTCTTGCGATACGTAGATATCGTCTCTTATTTGACCTTTGAGACTAAAAATTCTCGCCCTAAGCGCAGGAAATTTATTTAAAAATATCTTGAGGTTTTTCTTAAATTTCGGATTGTTATTTGCCGCCTTTTCCGTCAAATTTATGCCGAATTTGAGTACTTTTTTGAGATTTTCTTTAGCTAAATTTTTGCAAAATCTCAAAAATTTATAGACCCAAATAAGCGGCTTTGCGACTCTTTTAAATTTAGCGACGAAAATTTTAAGCTGCTCGATATCGTTTTTGATAACGGGAACTTCGTTTTCTAGAACGTAGACTTTGTGGTTTAGGGCGAGATATTTGCCGAGTAGATTTTCTAGATCTTCGTGCAGGCGCGCATTTTCGTTTTGCAAATTTGCGATTTGATTTTTGCTTTCCATCAGCTCAAGCGAGCTTTTCCAAAGAGCCTCTTTTGTCTCCAAAGACTCCTTCCAAACGTCGTTTTTTAGCTCGAGCATCTGAGTTTTATTTTCAAACGCTCCTACGTCGAACCTATCGGCTAGCTCTTCAAAGCTAAAGCCGCTTTTGGTCGCGCTCAAAAACGCCTCGCGGGTTTTTTCGTCGCCGTTTTTAAGCCCCAAAACCGCGTAATCAAGCCCGACGCTGCTTAAAACGTCTCTTAACGTGACGTTTTGATTTTGCAAATCCTCGCTAAAGCTCAAATTTGAGTTTAGTCTCATCATAAACGTATTATTAAAGCCTTCAAATTCGCACAGATACTCAAGCAGCATCGGTGGGATAGGCTTAACGTGCGTAACGTCTAGATAGAAAGTTAGCGTAGCGACGCGTAAATTTTCAGGATTTGGCGTTTCTAGTAGCAAGATACCGCCGTCTTTGAGAACTCGGCGCGCTTGCTTTATTAGCTCGCAAAGCTCGCTAAACTCCAAGTGCTCCACAAGCTGAAATGCGCTAACGAGCGCAAGGCTTGAGTCTTCTAGCTCACTTAAAAACTCTATCGCTCCTTGATTTTTAGCCTCAAGCGCGTTTTTCTCGCACTCTTTTAGCATCTCCTCGCTAACGTCGCAACCGCGCGCGGCAAAGCCGTTTTGTTTTAGAATTTCAAGCCACTCGCCTCTGCCGCAGCCTAGATCGACCGCCGCCGGCTTTTCATCGTTTTGTTTTAAAATTTGCAAAAACGGCTCATAAGCAAGCAGGCGTTTTTTGATCTCGCTCTTATCTCCCCTAAATTTATCCTCGAAACTTTTATAAAATTTATCCATTTATTCTCTTTACTTCTAAACTCGGTTCAAGATACGCAAGACCGACGAAATCGGGCTTGCTAAAATTTACGACGTTAAAAATGATTGCGTTGTCGCGCCATTCGTAGTTATTTTGCAGGTGGTTGTCGCTATCGTGTAGCGCTATCGTGACCGAAAACGATCCGACGCCCAAATTTGCGTCAAATTCAAAACTAAAGTCGTACTCCTCGCCTTTTTTGAGATTTTTTAAAGCTTGCTTTAGGTGGTAAGTGTTCGTGCCGTAGACGACCTGCGAGAAGCGATTTTTGATCTGATAGCCTAGCACTAGCGACGGCAAATTTTCGTTTGCTTGTACCGTTACTTTTAGTTTGATTTTTTTGCCGACTTCCAAATTTTGTATCTTTTTGCCTGCGGCGTCTAAAATTTCCACGTTTTTTATGCAGGCTTTTTTGTTGCCGGATATGGTTGCGATTTTGCCGTTTTCTAGGGCTACTTGCGAGATTTGTACGTCTTGTTTTTTTGAGATTAGGGCGTTGTAATAATCAAGTACGGCTTCAGGCTCGCCGTCTTTTAAAATTTGCCCTTTTTCTAGCAAGATTACTCGGTCGCAGATCGATTTTATCGCACCGCTATCGTGCGAAACTATGATGAGCGTAGTGCCTAGGCTTTTAAATTCTTTTATCTTATCAAAGCTTTTATGCTGGAAATACACATCGCCTACCGATAGCGCTTCGTCGATGATGAGTATATCTGGGCGGTTTGCCGTGACGACCGAAAAAGCAAGGCGCATCTGCATGCCGCTGCTGTAAATTCGCACTGGATAATCAAAATACTCGCCTATCTCGGCAAAGTCTTCGATATAGGCTATTATTTCGTCGATTTGCTCTTTCGAGTATCCCATGAGAGAGCAGGACTGGTAGGCATTCTGCCTGCCGGTTAGATCGCCGTGAAAGCCCATGCCTAGCTCTAATATGGACGAAATTTTAGCCCCGCTCGTTACGCGGCCGCTTGAGGGCTTTAGCGTGTGCGATATGATTTTTAAAAGTGTGCTCTTGCCCGCTCCGTTTTGACCGATTAGCCCGACTACCTCGCCGGCTCCCACGTCAAAGCTTACGTCTTTTAGCACGGTTTTTACGTTTTTTTCTTCTTTATTTTTGCTAAACCACGAGGCAAATCGCTTAAAGTTGCTCTCGTAATCCAAGTAAGTTTTACAGATATTTTGAACCGATAAAATCATAAAACGTCCGCCATCTCTTCTTCGGCTCGTTTATAAACGAAAAACGCAGCTCCAAGGCTTGCCGCGCCGATAAAGGCCGGATAAATCAAAAGTGAGAAATCGGGCATCTTGTCGTAAATCAAAATATCGTGATAGCCGCTAACTACGCCAACAAGCGGATTTATGTAGATAAGCTCTTGCAAATTTGACGGTAAAATGCTCGTCATATAAACGATTGGCGTTAGCCAAAATAAAAACTGCAATACGATGGCGATGATCTGGCCTACGTCGCGCATAAAGACGTTTATCACGCCGAAAAACAGCCCAAAACCTACGGCTAACATCATAGTAATGACGGATAAAATCGGCAAAAAGATCAAATTTACGTCGGCAAAATGTCCCAAAAAAGCAAATACGACTGCTATTGCGGCGAATAAAATGAGATTATTTATCACTGAGCTTAAAACTACGGTAGCCGGAAGGACGATTTTGGGAAAAGACATTTTTTTGATTATGTTGGCGTTATCGGTAAAAATTCCGATGCAGCGCGAAAAAATCTCGCTAAAAAGCATCCAGCAAAGCATCCCGCTCATTAGATAGATCGCGTATGCGTATTTGTTATCGATGCCGGGCAGCTTGGCCGAGAGTACTGAGGAGAGTATGGTCGCGTAGATGAGCACCTGGGCTAGCGGATGCAGTATCGCCCACGCTACGCCCAGTTTACTTTTTGCAAATTTGGTTATAAACTCGTTTTTGACCGAATTTACGATAAAAAACCTATACGTATAAATATTTGAAAACAATCTTTCGTCCGATTAGCTAAATTTGCGTGATTTTACCAAATAAAGGCTAAAAATAAAGAAAAATCGAAATTTAAATGCTTAGCTTAAATTCCTCTTTCACCTCTCCGATTTCGCTTGTTTCTATTAGTCCTCGCTTCTTTAGCTCTTTGACTAAATTTTCGGACGCTTTTTTGGTTACCTCCATATCTGCATTTATGCCGCCTGCAGCCGAAAACATCCAGTATTTGTGCATCTCGGCCCATTCGAGCAGCTTGTTTACTTTTTCCATTTTAGTATCGCTGGGCGCGACCGAAATTTTGGCTAGCTCTAGTTCTTGATGATATACGGCGATTTGCAAGACGTTTTCTATATATTTTTTTAGATTTTGTCCGCTAATGTAATTTTTTAACTTATCTATTTTGTCGATAATTTTTACTAGCGGATCAAATAGGCTTTCGTCTACTTTGCCTTCATCTTTGATCTTCATTATCTTATCGATCTTGGGAACTAGCTCTAGGAATGTTTTTTCTATTCTTTGTTTTACTTTATTTTGAGTTTGTACTTTTTTTACGATAAATTTGTAGGCTTTGAGCAAGTCTTTGTTTGCCGTTTTTTCGCCGGTTTTTTCTATGTGCGGTAGTTTTTTGGCTTTCTTATCTTTGCAGAGCTCCCCTACCGTTTCTAAAAATGGTCGCTCGATGCTTCCTTGTATTCTGGCGCCACCTTCCGTGCAGTTATATGTCGCGATTTGCTCGTTTTTAGCCTGCTCTATATCTTTTTCAAACTGATTTTTAAATTTGTCCCATATATATGTCGTTCTTACTTCCTCTTCTCCGCCGTAAGCTTCTACATATAGGTATTCGTCGGCCTGGGCAAATGCATGTCCGCTGGCGTGAGATTTGCCGTCCGGAGCAAAGGCTAAATCTTGGCCTATTAAAATAATATTTTTATGCCCGAGAGCGTAAGCTAACTGATAAGCCTGGTTTGCCGTAGAGTGGCCGATGCCAAGATAGCCGTATTTTGGCATATTAAACGCCATTTCGCTTTGTTGCGGCCTCATCGTAAGAGTTAGGCGGCGCGGTAAAATATTATCTACCGTTTGTTTATGCGTTAGCGACGCTACTATAAAATAAATATCTTCGTCTATTTTTTTGTTTTTGTTTTTAAAAAAGCTGGACGTAGCCTCTACGCGCTCGATTGAGGTTACGTAGTCCGGCTTTATACCGTGCTTTAATAAAATAGGATACGACGCGTCAAGGCTGATAACGGTAAAATACGGCGCGAATTTTTTAAGAGTTTCTAGTTGTTTATCTAGGCTCGGTCCGGTGGATACGATGATTGCCGTATCCATGAGTCCGTGTCTTTTTCTGACTAAATCCGTATAGCAATAGTTTGTAACCATCTCCGGAATATGCTCTATGTGGTGTTTTATGCCTATTAGGGTATCGTCTATGCTATTGCCGTGAGCTACCACTATTTGAGATACGGCTCTAGTGAAGTCTTTATTTATTCTCACTATATCTTCATGAAAAGTTTGATAAAATGGCGTATGGATATGCAGATTATAAGTTTTGGCGTAAGATGAAAAAATCTCTTTTGAGATTGTAAAATAAAACTGCGAGTAGGTCGCAAATTCTGAGAAAAATAAAACTAGCCTTTTGCTAATCAGCTCTTCCGATAAGTCGATTAAATTCAACGCTATATAAATAATCTCTATCTCAGGCTCTACGACGATAACTTTTTGATGCGTTTCGTTTTTTAGCAAGGCTTTATAAAAAATGCCGTTGCCAAGACCGTAAAAGTACATAATAGGATATCTTTTATACTCTTTTTCGATCAGCTCTAAAGAGTGCAAAACGTCTTTGGCTGGGCTTTCGTAGACGTATTTTAGGGTTTTATTGTCGATGATGTTTATATCTATCGGATCTTTTCCTATAAAAACATCGTATTTTTCGGTCTCTCCCATGCCCCAAAGGCGCGCGGCTAAAATTTCGTCCTGCTGAAAAAGCGCTTGTAGATTTTTTTTGAAAATAGGATTTGCGATATTTGTGACGGTTTCATCGATATTTTTATCGCCTTTGCCGCTTGTTTGATTCTCGTGCGCGCCTTTTTTTTGTAAGCTATTTAGTTTTAGATACTCGTCCTCTTTTTTCTTAGCCATTATATATCCTCCTTTGTGATTCTCTCGCCAAATTTTATATCTCTTTTTGCTTTTTTACCTAGTAATTCGGGTAAAAATTTAGGGTGCAGGCCGTATCCCGGGCGTACGCTTTTTATGTTTTTTTCGCTAAAGATTTCGCCCTCTTTGATATCCGCGCAGGCATAAAGCGAGCGAGAAAAGCGGCGATTTTGCACGGCCTTGTCGTCTAGCTCGTAGTTTACTTTGCCAAGCAGCGCTTCAGTATCTCGCACGGCTTTTACCATTTCGCCAAATTCCCGCTCGTCCAAGCTAAAAGCTTCATCGACGCTGCGAACGCTTTTATCTAAGATAAAGTGCTTTTCTACGATGCGAGCGCCCAGACTCACGGCGACTACGGGTGCTACGATACCTAGCGTATGGTCTGAAAAGCCGACCTCTACGCCAAATTTTAGTTTCATATCGGCGATCGTACGTAGATTCATCCCGTCAAGCGGGGCGGGGTAGCTAGACGTGCATTTTAAAAGCGCGATCCGCTCGTTTCCCGCATCTTTGCAAATTTGCACAACGTCGGCGATTTCTTGCTCGGTTGCTATGCCCGTGGAGATTATGATCGGTTTGCCCTTGAGCGCGACGTACCGCACGAAATCATAGTCCGTGACCTCAAAGCTTGCTATCTTGTAAGCGGGCGGGTTAAATTTCTCTAAAAAGTCCGCATCGTCTCTGCAAAATGGGCTTGAAAAGCAGATAAGCCCTTCGTCCTTTGCTGCGGCAAAAAGCTGCTCGTGCCACTCGCGAGGCGTCAGAGCTTGCCGGTATAGTTCGTATAAATTTGCTCCGTCCCACAGTCCGCCTTTTATCATGAAGTCCTCGCCGCGCGAATCTAACGTGAGGCTATCAGGAGTGTATGTTTGCAGCTTTATAGCGTCCGCGCCAGCGCGTTTGGCGGCTTTTATCGTGTCAAGCGCCGTTTGCAGGCTGCCCGAGTGATTTGCCGAGAGCTCGGCGATGATAAAGACCTTTTTGTCCGTGTCGAAATTTGCTATTTTCATAAATTTTCCTAACTTTTAGCCATTATATCAAGTTTGCGTAAAGATAGCGACATATAGCTCATTTGCTCGTCGCGCCCGTAAATTTCAAAACCGAATTTGCCGTATAGCGCGATCGCTTTTTCGTTTTCGTTGTAGGCGCACGATTTTAGCTCGCCGACTTTAAGCGTTTTGGCGGCGTATTCTACGATGGTTTGCATTAGGATTTTGCCTTTGCCTTTTAGCTCGGGGTTTGCGTAAATGCCAAATTCGCAAGAGTCCGCCTCTATATCCACGAAATCTATCACGCCGATGTAGCACCTATCTTCTTTTACTAAAAAATACCTTTTCGTTTCGTCGTTTTTCAAATTTGCGATAAATTTTCTGTGCTCTTGCTCGCTCACGCTTTTGTTTTTCATATATTTTGCGACTTGCTCGTCGTTTCGCCAACGCAAAACCATCAAAATTTGCTCGTCCGTTAGATCAGTGAAATTTATAAGTTCAAGCATATCTCGTCTGCCTCGTAGATCTCGCGCCCGTTTGCCGCTAGCCACTGCGTCATCTCGTTTTGATTATCCGCGACGCGCATGGCTTTAAATTTCGCGCCCAAAACCAGCGCTTCGTTTACGAGCGAGCTAGCCGAAATTACTAAAATTTCGCTTTCATTCATCAGTCGCGCGACCTCGTTTGAGTTTATAAATAGGCTAAAATTTGGCTCGCTATCTGCTAAAATTTGCAAATTTGCTAAATTTACGTTCGCGCTTGTAGTGACGGCGGCTACTTTTTTATTTTTAGCGAGTAAATTTGAGGCGATTTTGGCCGTCAAATTTAGCGCGTCCGTGCCGCCTAGCGCGATGAGGTAGTTAAATTTTTTCTCGCGTTTGATTTTTGCTTCGTTATAAAACTCGCTCCTAACTAGCGGCGAAAATATCAGCTCGCAGTTTGCGGGCACTAGATTTGCGTATTTGCAGGCGTCGGCGTAGATATTTACGTTTAGCAAGTAGTCGCAAAAATGCTCTTTGTAGTTGTCGTCAAAGCTTAAAATTTGGACGCTCGTTTGCTCTTTGATTAGCTTTTCGTCCGCCGCGCTAATGCCGTAATGATCGATTATAAGAAGCTCAAATTTATGCTCTTTTATCAAATTTACCAGCTCGTTTATATCCGCGCTTTTTAGCGTAAAAACGGGGTAGGGTATCTCGCCTGCTAGGCTGCCCTGCATGTCGATGCAAGCAAAGCTGACGTCTTTAAAATTTTGCGCCAAGATAAGATCGCGCCTAATATGCCCGTGCCCGATTTTTGTGCCGCTATCGGCGCGGATGAGGGTTTTTAGATTTGAGATTTTGTCAAAATTCATCGAGCTTTTCCGCCAAATTTAAAATTCTAAGCGTCAAACATACGGCGGCGATGAGGTAAACGGCGCCAGCCGCGGCGAAAAATATAATCTGAAGCTCGTTTAAACCGCGGTAGCTGGCCGCCAGATAAAATATGTGCAAGATCCCCGCAACCGCAAAGATCTGCATGAGCGTTCTAGCTACCGATATTTTGGCTTTTAGGTAATCTTTTTGCATTTGTCCTCAGTCGTAATTTATCCGGTAAAGCTTCTGCGCAAACTCGAAATCCTCCGGCGTGTCGATGTCGCAGACTAAATTTCGCGGTAGCAAAAACGCCCTTGAATGCGGCGCAAAGATCGGTTTTTTCTCCAGCCACGCCTTGCGTCTACCGAAATAAAACGCGCCCGCATCGTGATAGGCTCGCTCTAAATCCTGCGAGCGAGTTAGCGCAAACTGCGGGTAAAACATATTTACGGTGCCGTCCTCGCCAAGTTTGATCGCGCGCTGGACCGGGAAGCTAAACTCTGTCGCGGAAAATAAAAACTCGCACCCGGCTTCCTCAAATTTGCCGTATGCCTCGCGTAAAATTTCGCCCGTGATGAGCGGTGCGGTCGCGTATAGACAGCAAACGTGAGAGTATTCGCCGCCTAGCCTTCTTGCCGCGTCCGATACGGCGTCGCTACTGGTGGCGTAGTCGTCGCTCAGCGCGGCGTCTCTCATAAACGGAACTTGAGCACCGAATTTAACTGCGACGTCTGCTATATCGGCGTCGTCGGTACTAACGATCACGCTCTCAAAAACACCCGAATTTAGCGCCGCCTCGATACTATAAGCTATCAGCGGCTTGCCTAAAAAATCCTTAACGTTTTTGCGCGGTATGCGCTTGCTACCGCCGCGAGCCGGGATGACGCAAAGGGCGCGGTCTTGGTTGTCTCTCATCAAATTTACCGCCCTAAACCCTGCAGCCTTGCGGCGTATCAAAGCTCTTTAAAACCTCAAAAAGCGCGTCCGCGACGAAATTTGCGTCCTCTAAACTCATGCACTGATGGCACGGGATGCTAAGCTCTGCCGCGTAAAAATCCTCGGCGCTAGGCACCGAGATATCGCCGTAGCGCTCGCGGTAAAAGCTAAATTTATAAGTCGGCTTATAGTGCACCTGTACGCCGATACCGCGCTCGTGAAGGGCGGCAAATATGTCCTCTTTGGCGCACCAAAACTGGCGAAAGAGCAAGATAGGGTAGAGGTGGCGCGAACTAACTATGCCGTCAGGTAGCCTCACAGTACTAAAATACGGGTTTTTATCAAATTTTTCGTCGTAAAATTTGGCGATTTTCTCACGTGCTGCGATGGTTTCGTCTAGTCTTTTTAGCTGATTTAGCCCTAGCGCGCAGGCGACGTCGGGTAGGCGGTAGTTGTAGCCAAGCAAGCTCTGATCGCTGTCCCAGAGGCGTTTTTTAGCTATACCGTGCGAGCGGTAGAGGCGTGCTAGGCGCGCGATCTCGTCGTAGTTAGTCGCTAGCGCGCCGCCCTCAAAGGTTGTTAGCGGCTTAACCGGGTGAAAGCTAAAAATACTAACGTCCGCTTTTGCGCCGACTTTGACGCCGCCTTGTGAGCTGCCCAGCGCGTGCGAAGCGTCGTCAAGCACCTTTATGCCGCGCTGCTTGGCTAGTTTTAGGATGGCGTCTAAATTTACGGGATTGCCGCCGAAATCAACCGCCGTCATGACTTTGGTTTTAGACGTGATGAGGCTTTCAAGCGCGTTTTCGTCGATATTTCCGTCAAATTTAACGGGCGCGAATTTAACCTCCGCTCCCGCCATTAGCGCCGCATTTGCCGTCGCCGCAAACGTGATGGGCGTCGTTACGACCTCGTCGCCTTCTCGCACCCCAAGCGCTAGATACGCCACGTGTAGCGCAGACGTCGCCGAGTTCATCGCTACGACGTGCTTTACGCCGACGTACCGGGCGATCGCTTCTTCAAATTCTCCGACCTTGTCGCCGCCCGTTAGGATGTCGTCTTTTAGAGCGCTCACGACGGCGGCGATGTCGGAGTCGGTGATTTGTTGTCTGCTGTAAGGTATCATTTTTATCCTTTTTTCGGCTTGTCTTTTTGGAGGCTTGTCTTTTTGGTTTATACTTCGTTGGAAATTTAGCCGAAGCTCGGTTACATACTATATGTATGCGCCCTCGCTCGGCTCATTTCCGCCTCGTCTAAACGCAAAAATACTTTGCCCTGCTTTTCTAAAGTTTCATATTTTGGTTCAAGTTTGTCCGCTAAAATTTATAAATTTCAGTCAAATTATTTACTTGCCTCGATCATCTCTAAAAGCCCGTTTCTATCAAGCCAAATTTTATTTTTATCCGAGCTGTACTCGAAATTTTCCTCCACGAGATGCCCTTTTTCGCCCAGCGCGTTTATGCTGAAGTCATCGTCTTTGCTCGTAAATTTGATAGACGGGCTGATCACGTAGTGGTCGTCAAACTCGTACGTTAGGTGCGCGTCGTCCTTGCCGACCATTACTTCGTGCATCTTTTCGCCAGGGCGGATGCCGATTATTTTTACGCCAAGTTGCGGCGCCATGGAGCGAGCAAGCTCGATCATCGTCATCGACGGGATTTTTGGGATGAAAATTTCGCCGCCTTTCATGCGCTCGAAATTTTTAAGTACGAAATTTACGCCTTGCTCAAGCGTGATCCAAAACCGCGTCATATCCGCGTGCGTGATCGGCAGCTCCTTCGCGCCTTCTGCGATCAGCCTTTTAAACAGCGGCACTACTGAGCCGCGCGAGCCCACGACGTTGCCGTATCTAACGACGCTAAATCGCGTTTTTTTGCTACCCGCGATGTTGTTTGCCGCGACGAAAAGTTTATCGCTGGCAAGCTTGGTCGCGCCATATAAATTTACCGGGTTGCACGCCTTGTCTGTCGAGAGCGCGATAACCTTGCTCACGCCGCACTCAAGCGCCGCGTCTATGACGTTTTGCGCGCCGTTGATGTTGGTTTTGATGCACTCCATCGGGTTGTATTCTGCGATAGGCACGTGCTTCATGGCTGCTGCGTGGATGACGTAGTCGATGCCGTTCATCGCGGTCATCAGACGCTTTTCGTCGCGTACGTCGCCGATGAAAAATCGCATCGCGGGGTCTTTGAAAACCTGCGCCATCTCGTACTGTTTTAGCTCGTCGCGAGAGTAGATGACTAGCCTTTTGGGTTTAAATTTGGAGAGTAAAATTTCGGTGTATTTTTTGCCGAATGACCCGGTGCCGCCGGTGATGAGAATGGATTTTCCGTTAAACATTTATTTTTGCCTTTCGCGGTTTGTTTTTTCGCCGTACGTCGTAAATTTAAATTCGCTTGGCCGCGTATTTTGCATACGCTCCTTTGCAAATTTTAAATTTGCCTCGTCTAGCTGAAACGATTCGCCGTTTATTTAAATTTTATTCAGCCGGAGCAAAAACCGTGCCTTAAATTTGATTCAAAATTTAGTTCGTTAAATTTGTTTAGGTGCGGTATTTTTGCTTTTATTTCAAAATCCTAGGCAGGGTTATCCCCTCCTGCGCCTGATACTTCCCTTTTTTGTCCGCATATGTCACTTCGCACGGCTCGTCGCCCTCGATAAACAGCACCTGCGCGATGCCTTCGTTCGCGTAAATTTTAGCCGGCAGCGGCGTCGTATTTGATATCTCGATCGTGATGTGCCCCTTAAATCCGGGCTCAAAAGGCGTGACGTTTACGATGATGCCGCAGCGAGCGTATGTGCTTTTGCCTAGGCAGATGGCTAGCACGTTATCTGGCATGTTAAAGTACTCGATCGTGCGCGCTAGAGCGAATGAATTTGGCGGGACGATGCACACGTCGCCTTTAAAGTCCACCACGTTTTTTTCGTCGAAATTTTTCGGATCGACCACGGTACCGCCGATGTTCGTAAAGATTTTAAACTCGTCGCCGACCCTGATATCGTAGCCGTAGCTAGACACTCCGTAGCTAACCACGCCGCGCCCGACTTGCTCCTCGGCAAACGGCACTATCATCGCCTTTTCGTGCGACATTTTGCGTATCCAGGCGTCAGATTTTAGCCCCATTTTTTACCTTTATTTTAAATTTACGCGATTATAACATAATTTAAATTTACTTAAAATTTGAGCGCCATTTTGCACTAAATTTTATCAAATTTTAATACGCTATCGGCAAATTTTCTTATTTTTTATAATTAATTTTTAAATTAAAGTTTAGTATAATAACATATTTTAAATTCTCTTAAACGAAAGGAAAATAATGCATTCAAACACGTCGCGTAAATTTGAAAATTTACGCAGTAACAAGGGCTCAAATTTGCCTCTATCGGCGCTTACCTGCTTGCTGTTAGCCGCAAGCGGAGCTTATGCTTACACCGAGGCCGGCGTTTCCGGAAACACTTCTAGCTGGGAGAGCGCGGAGTATAAAAAAGACTGGGGACTAGTCTCTATGAACGCCTCCACGGCTTACGCGCTAGGCTTTAACGGTAGCGGAACAAAGATCGGCGTCATGGACTCTGGCGTACTTTTGAGCCATCCCGAGTTTCAAGACGGTAGGATTCACATCGTAAAAACTATCGGCAACTATGCTAAAAACGGCATGAGATACCCCGATGCCGCGCTAGGAAACGGCCCGATAGATAAAAATCAACCCGTAAAAGACGGTAAGCGAAATTTTAATAAAAACGACAACGGCGTGTTTAAAAAAGGTGAAGCCTTTAATACGGACGGTAGCTGGGTAAGGGGCGTAAACGACGCTCACGGCACCCACGTGGGCGGCACGATGGCGGCTAGCAGAGACGGTAGCGGCATGCACGGCGTGGCGTTTGGCACACAACTATACTCCGCAAATACCGGCGGCAACGACAACATGACGTACGGGCCAAATCAAGACTACAACTATTTCTTAAAAGGATATACCGCTTTAGCTGACGCGGGCGCGAAAGTGATAAACAACAGCTGGGGTTCTAATAGGCGCGTAAATTCCTCTTTTGCGGGCGCGCTGGGATATAAGCCTACTTATGACTGGCGAGCCGTGCCCGAATACGACGTGGAGTTTTACGACGTGACGGTAGCCAATCAAACTACCGCGGCAAAAGACCATATAAATTTAAAAGATATGAACGAGGCTAAAAAGGCTTATTATCAGTTCGTAACTAACGGCGAAAAAAGCTTCTTGGATGCGGCTTACGAAGTGGCGGTAAAAAGAGGGGTTATTCAAGTTTTTACGGCCGGAAACAGAAGCTTGATGGCCGAATCTTTCACGCGTGCGGCATTGCCTTATTTTAGGCCGGATGCCGAGGACTACTGGATCAACGTCACGGGTCAAACCGGCGCGGACGGTTATCCTAATGATTCTAGCGAATATATAAGAGGATACAAGGCATCCTCGGACATTCAGGAATTTAACCTTGCCGGCCACTCGAAGTGGTGGACGATCGCAGCTCCGGCCGAGGAGATTTATTCCGCGTACGTCGAGCTTACCGACAATGCGACATACGGCAAGGCTATATATAAATCATCCGGCGGTACTTCTATGGCCGCTCCGCACGTTAGCGGGGCTTTGGGCGTCATAATGCAGCGCTATCCGTACATGAGTATGCCTCAGATTAGAGAAACTATGCTAACTACGGCTAGACAAAGGACGCTAAGAGCCGGTCACGGCGCCGGCGGCATGCTAGAGCGTTGGGGTAGCGACGGCGAGGGCGTACCTAGTAACGTCTGGGGTTGGGGTATACTCGACCTTGGTAAAGCGATGTTTGGTCCTGGGCAGTTCTTAGGAAACTTCGACGTTACGATGGATCAAGACGATATCTGGACAAATAACATCTCAGACGTCGCCATCAAATTTAGAAAAACCGAGGACGATAGCGACGCTGCGGCTTGGGCGGCTAGAAAAGCGGCTCTTAACGCTAAGCCAAATTTGAGCGCGGAAGAAAAAGCCGAGATGACCTTTGAAACCGCAAGGCAGCAGGCTAGGTCTGCAAGAGCGGCGGAGGGCTATGAAGGCTCGCTAACTAAAAGAGAAGACGGCGCTTTGACTCTTGCCGGAGACAATAGCTTTACCGGAGCTGTAAACATATACGGCGGTAAAATTTCAGCCTTAAATCAATCAATCTCTTCTTCAAGAAGCATAAACGTCCACAAAGGCGGCGAGTTTGAGGTTTTAAACGCTCTTACTTACCAAACTCCAAGCGCGGGCGGTTTCGTGAGCACGACCAAGGCAAGCGACGCTACGCAAGTTAATGCTATTATAAACGCGGGCGGCGCATTTGTAGTTAACGACGGCGCACATAATCTAAATTTAACCTTTAAAGAGGGATCTTTATTAAAGGCTGCACTGCTATCAAACGCCGAGCTTGCAAATTTGGCGGCAAATCCGACTCTAAAGAAAACCGTAAGCGCGAGCGGAAACTTTGCGGGCGTAAATTTAGCTAGCGTAGAGGATAGCTATGCGTTCTTTAAAACCGCTAAAGAAACTGTTGGCGGCTCAAATTTGGCTCTTTCTTTGCAAAAAGGCAAAAGCATGGAGGAGGTAGCCTCTACTAGCGCCGAGAAGTCGTTTGCGAGATTGGTCGAGGCAAATCCTAGCAGCGCTATTTATTCGTCTATGCTAGGAGCCACTCATAACGTAGCGGCGGCATACTTTGGCGCGTTTTCAAACGATCTGGACTTTAAAGCGCAAAACAACTCCGCCGTAGACTCGTTTATGTTAGCAAATTCTGTTAAAAACAAAAACGGAGCCAAAAGAGCCGATATCGACGCGGGAGTCGAGCTTTGGCTGCTTAGCAGTGCAAGCAGGGTGACTTCTGACAATAACGCCGGCGGCAGACTAGGCACGAACGCATTTACGAATCTAGTGGGCGTCGATTTTCTAGTAGGCGATAGCTCAAAAGCGGGCGTATTCGTAGGGCTTGGCAAAACAAATCACAAGCTAGGCGATAGCAAGGCGGTCAAAAGCAAAGACGCTCATGCGGGTATCTACGGCGATATAGGACTTGATCCTATCAAAATCAGCCTGGGCGCTATCTACTCAAAATTTGACCAAGAAAAAAGAGTCGTTAACTCATACGCTCCTTTGGCTTACGAGTATAAAGACGCCGATGCGTCCGCTATCAGCGCATTTGCCCAGATCGCCTATACGGGACTAAGCTATGAAAACGGCTTTAACCTAGAGCCTTATGCGGGACTAACCTATATCCGCTTTAAAAACGACGATGTAGCAAATTCTTTGGTGCAGATCAGAAACGAGGATAGAGATTTGCAAGTAGCAAGCGTGGGCGTAAAACCTAGTATCGCATTTACCATGGACGGCGTAGGTTTAGTCGCAAAAGCCGATATAGCATACAGCCGCTTCCTCGGCGACAAAACTCCGAGCGCTCATATGAATGTAACCGGCCTTGGCGCAACTAAACTAGAGGGCGAAAAGCTAAAAGACATAGCCACTACCGAGCTGGGTATAGAGGCTGCATTTACCAGAAATTTTAGAGTCGGTCTCAGCTACGTAGGAGCATACGGCAGTAACGTAAAATCAAACGGCGTAAATGCTAAGTTTAGTTGGGCGTTTTAATCTTTCGGATTAAAAGCTTAAATTTGCCCAGAGCGAGCTAAATTTACTTAGCTCGCGACGGGTTCAAATTTGATTTTTTTTAAATTTGCCACATTTTTGGAGATAGAAATTTGTCTCGAAAATGCGGCTTAGAAAATTAATTGGATTGAGTCTCTACTTATAAGACCTCTTATCGTCTTGCTTCGCCGCGCTAGTAGCTGCGCCTTGAAAAGCTACAAGCGTAGCCAGATTGGGCATAATACGCTACCGAGGAAGCCGCAATTAACGTTGCGTTCGTCGGCACATGGATCAGCCGGGTGGGTAATGCTAATAGCCTTTTTCATTTAGTATTCTATAGCCATCACAACCCAACTGAAGCCCTAAATCGCAGGCTTTGCCGTAGTATTGTTTTGCGGTGGAGAAATTTTGTCTTACACCTTGACCATAATTGTATAAAATTCCTAAACCATTGCAGCCAAAAGCCTCTCCCCCATCACAAGCCTTCTGCCATAGTTGGGCTGCCTTTTGATAATCTTGTCTTACCCCTTTGCCTTCTGCATATAAAGCTCCTAAAAAGACGCAACCCAAAGTATTTCCATCGTCACAATCTTTCTACCATAATTTGGCCGCTTTTTGGTAGTCGCCCTTGCCATAGGCTTCTTGCCCTAGCTCAAAAAGATTTTTGGAAAATCCAACAGAAAACAAAACGACGAGTAAAACAAAAACTCTTTTCATCTCTACTCCTTTATATATAAAATATTTAAATTGTATTTTGTCTTTTTTGGGCTTAGATTGTTATTAATTATTGGTCAAGATAAGTTAAGCGGATTTTAGTTGAAATGTTACAAACAAGAATGCGGTTTTATCGCAACTTACCGGCACTTATAACGGTCTTAAATTCTATCGAATAAATTTAAAAACCATGTTTATTATTTTGTGTAGTTATAAATAATACTAAAATATTTTTCTTATACTTTAAATATGATTTATATAGAAAATTTAATAAATAATAAGCTTTACGGGGGTACAATTTCATTTAACAAAATACCTTCAAAAGGAGCAAAAATGAAAATCAAGTCTTTGGCGCTTATGCTTTTAGGCGTTAGCGCTTATGCGCATTTTGGTATGGTCGTACCGTCAAATTCGACCGTGGACGACGAGAAAGAGGCAAATTTGCAGATCACTTACAAATTTACCCATCCTTTTGAGGGCGATATGATGAATCTGGCCCTTCCAAACGAGGCGGGCGTTTTCGTAAACGGCAAAAAAGAGGCGATAAAAGATCTAAAAGAGCTAAAAGAGGATAAATTTAGCTACTTTATGGCTAACTACGACGTAAAAGAGCCGGGCATTTATCAGTTTTATATGGATCCAAAGCCCTATTTCGAGCCTGCAGAGGATAAATTTATAAGGCATATAACAAAAACCGTCGTCGATGCCTACGGCTACGGAGAGGGCTGGGACAAACCGGCCGGGCTAAAAGCCGAGATAGTGCCGCTAACGCGTCCATACGGGCTTTATAAGGGAAATTTGTTTTCAGGCGTGGTTTATTATAAAGGGAAACCCGCTAAAAACGTAACCGTCGAGGTAGAGTACTATAACGCTAAAGGGCTAAAAGCGCCGTCCGATGCGCACGTAACACAGGTCGTAAACACTAACGAGCAGGGCGAATTTAGCTTTGCGATGCCACTTGAGGGCTGGTGGGGATTTGCCGCGCTCATAGATGACGACCAAAAGATAAAACACGGGGGCAAAGAGTATCCCGTGGAGCTTGGAGCCGTCATCTGGGTGCAAACCAAAGAGTATAAATAATGCACATCAGCGAAGGCGTTTTAAAACCCGAAATCATCGTGCCTTGCTCGGCCCTTTGCATTATTTGGGTGTCCGGCTTGCTTTACAAGCTAAAAACGAGCGAGATACCCAAAGTAGCGGCCGTTAGCGCGATGTTTTTTATGGCGTCTTTTATCCACGTGCCTATCGGCGTCACGTCGATACATCTCGTACTAAGCGGCCTTGCGGGGGCGTTTTTGGGCGCAAATGCTGTTTTGGCTATTTTTATCGCGCTATTTTTTCAGGCTTTGCTGTTTGGTTACGGCGGCCTGAGCGCGCTTGGCGTAAATTTGCTCATTATCGCTTCTCCCGCGCTTCTTAGCCCATATCTTTTAAAGCTATCTTTTAAGCGATATAGGCCCTTTTTTTGGTTTTTGATCGGGTTTTTGCCTATACTTTGCTCATCGGTTTTGCTATCCTTGGTTCTAGTTTTAAACGGCAAAGAGTTTGCACCCGTGGCCGCACTTGTTTTTACTTCAAATTTAGCCCTTATGGCGCTTGAGGGGATCATCTCGCTTTTTGCGCTTTCTTTTATTTTTAGGGTTAAAAAGGATCTTTTGATTTGCTAAAAATATTTTTGATTATGCTTTTTGCAAGCATCCTAAGCGCGCACTCCCTAAAAGGCTTTGCGAAGCAAGAGGGCGAATTTATCGAGATAAAAAGCTATTTTTACGGGAATTCCCCTTGTAAAAACTGCCCCGTATCTTTTATAAAAGACGGTACCCAGATAGGAGGCGCGCAAACCGATGAAAACGGCTTTGCCAGAGCTAAAATCCCCGCCGATGAATTTGAAATCCTGATCGACGGCGGACTAGCGCACGAAAAAAGGATAAAATTTACCGCACATAGAGAAGAGCCAAAAAATGCTGAAAGCAACGCGTCAAGCGATGCCTCAAAGGCCAAATTTGACGAAAGCGAGGAGGATTTTGGGGCTTACGCGCTTAAATTTATCCTTGCGTTTGCCGGAATCGGGCTGTTTTTCGGCGGAATTTATCTAGTAAAAAGAGGCAAATGAACCTATCCGTTTTGCTCGTTTGCTTTACCTTTTTTAGTTTTAGAGTCTCGCTTTCAAACGCTACGGACGCCGTTTTCATCGCGCCCGTGATATTTTTGGCGATTTTAAATTTTAAAAATCTTTTTGAAATTTTAAAATCCGTTTTAAAACTAAATATTTTTATAATCTTAGTCGTCTTAAGCCTCGTTCTTTACGGAGAATACGCGCTTGCAAAGCTGATATTCGTAAGGTCAAATTTGATCATACTTTTTGGGCGGCTGGCTTTTTATAGGAGCGATTATTTTAGTATCGCGCTTGCGGTTTCGTCGCTAAATTTAGGCGACAAGCTGACGGCGATTTTTTATTTTAGCGCCAAATTTACGGCCGATCTTAAAACGATATTTATAAGGCTAAAAAAGACTCTAAAAGTTCGAGGATTTGAGCCTAAAGCCTCGCTTTTTACCTACAAAATTTACGCAAATTTAGTCGCTATGCTTTTTTTGGAGGCGTTTTATAAGGCGAGCGTTCTTGAAAAAACCTTCGTTTGCAGGGGATTTGACGGCAAGCTTTACGGGGATAAAAGCCTAAAAATAGGCGCAAAAGACGCTGCCATAATCGCTTTAACGGCGTGTTGTTATATTTTTAGTTTAGGAGTAACGATATGAGCTGCACGATAAGCCTAAAAAACGTCTGCGCAAAAATAGGCGAAAGAACGCTTTCTGAAAATCTAAATTTAAACGCGACGCACAAGGACAAAATCGCGCTCATAGGCCCAAACGGCTGCGGTAAAAGCACGTTGCTTGAGATAATGGCGGGGCTTAAAGCGCCTTGCGACGGGCATATCGAGCTTTTTCACCATAAAATTTCAAATTTAGACGAGTACAAGCCGTTTCGCCGCGACGTGGGCTATCTTTTTCAAGAAAGCAATGATTGTTTTATCTGTCCTAGCGTACTTGATGACGTGATGTTTTCGCTACTTAGCCGCGGAGAGGACAAAGACGGCTCTCGTACAAAAGCCGAGAAAATTTTACGCGAGCTTGAAATTTGGCATCTAAAAGACGAGATCGTTTTCAACCTCTCCGGAGGCGAGAAAAAGCTCGTCGCGCTAGCTGGGATACTGGTGGCCGAGCCTAAAATTTTGCTACTTGACGAGCCTACGACCGCGCTTGATGCGGATATGCAAAGAAGGATAGCCGCTATCTTAAAATCCCTCGACGTCACGCAGATAATCGTCTCTCACGACAAGGAATTTATAAGCGACGTAGCAAGCGTAATGTACCGCCTAACCAAAAGCGGACTAGAGCCGATATAAAATATCCTCATCTATACTTCTTTAAAAAAGCTCCGAAAACAGCAAAATTTATCAATGTATAATGATATATTTCATAAAATTGATAAATTTTATTTCAAAGGAGAATTTTATGAAAAAATTACTACTTATTTCTATCGCAGCCGCGGTTGCCTTTGGCGGCGAAAATTTGCTCGTGGGTGCTGGCGGCGGATACAAAAAACCGGTCACTGAAGTGATAGAAAATCTCAAAAAAGACGGCGTACAGATCGAGGGCGCGTTTGCAAATTTAGGCCAGATAACTATCCAGGCAAAAGAGGGTAAGATGGCTGCGATCGTGGGCGACGAGGCGTTTTTAAAGAAAACTGACCTTGATATAAAGGGTTATGAGCGCATCGGCAAGGGCGCTTTGGTGCTAGTCACGCCAAAAGGCAAGCAGATAAAAGATGCCTCTGAGCTAAAAAATCTCGCCAAAATCGCGATGCCGGACTCTAAAAAAGCGATCTACGGCGTGAGGACGACCGAGTTTTTGAAAAACTCGGGACTAGAGGCCGATCTAGCGCCTAAGATGTTACCGGTTGCAGGCGTACCGCAAGTAGTCGCCTACGTCGCGAACGGCGAAGTGGACGCGGGTTTTATCAACTCGACCGAAGCAGTGGCTAGAGAGGGCGAGTTTGGCAGCGTGATCTATATCGACGAGGCGCTTTATAGTCCTGTTTTCATCTCGGCGGCCAAGCTTCCGGCGTGCGAGGGCAACGAGGCGTGCACTAAATTTATAGACGAGATAAAAACCACTCGCTCGAAGGAAATTTTCGCTAAATTCGGGCTAAAATAATTTAAATTGAGGGCTTTTGGCTCGGTTAAATTTGTCTTCAAATTTGACGTAAAATTTGCGTCAAATTTGATTTAAACGCTAAAATTTACTCGCTAAATTTAACTCAAACGAAAAGCAAAATTTAACGAAAAAAGGAAAAATTTGCAGGAACTCGCCTGGCTTATTCACCCGCTGCTTTTAAGCGCCAAAACGCTAGCCGCTACTTTCGTACTGCTCCTGTTTTTGGGGCTTGGCGCGGCTTATTTTTTGGCGTTTTACCGCGGTAAATTTAAGGCTGTTTTAGAAGCGGCCGTGATGTTTCCGCTCATTTTTCCGCCAATCGCTACGGGATTTTTGTTGCTTTACGTCTTGGGGCGAAACGGCGTGATCGGTAAGGCGTTAAATTTACAGATCGTTTTTAGCTTTTCAGCTCTTGTCATAGCTTCGTTTTTGGCGGGCTTGCCGCTGTTTGTAAAGCCCGTTCAAAGCGCGCTTGAAAGCCTGCCCAAAAGCCTAATCGAAGCGGGTCAAAGCCTAGGCAAAAATCGCTTTGAGATTGCCGTTTTTATCCTCATTCCAAACGTCTTTAAAAGCGTTGTTTCGGCGCTCGTTTTGGCTCTAGCTCGCGGTCTTGGCGAGGTTGGCATCACGCTGATGCTGGGCGGCAATATCGTAGGCAAAACCGACACCGTTTCGCTAGCGATTTATAACGCAGTTTACGACGGCGAAAACGGCCGCGCGCTAATTTTAAGCGTGATTTTGGTCGTGCTTAGCTTGGTTCTTTTCGGGTTTATAAATTTTCTAGAGCGAGCTAAAAAATAAATTTGCTATTTTAAACGCATAAAGCGACGAAGACTCTGAATTTAACCCGGGCGTAAAAACAAAATACGTCTTTACGAGCATAAATTCATTATTTTTTTGCTACAATAAGAAGTTTTGAACTTTAACTATTTAGGAGAAATTTCTATGAAAAAAGAAGACATAAAAGAGCTGATCGAGTTTTTTAACGAGATGGATATGAACCGCATAAAGATAAAAAGCGGGGATTTTGAGGTCGAGCTTGAAAAATTCGCCGACTGCTGCGAGCTGCCAAAGCCCGTCGTCCAAGCTCCCGCCCCGACTCCGACTCCGGTAAACGTCGTGGTAAGCTCAGAGGTCAAAGCTCCTGCTAATTCTCCAAAAGACAGCATAAAATCGCCTATGGTCGGTACTTTCTACACTGCTCCGAGCCCTGGTGCGGCGCCGTTTGTAAAGGTCGGTCAGCGCGTGAGAAAAGGCGACGTCGTGGGTATCATAGAAGCTATGAAGATAATGAACGAGATCGAAGCCGAATTTGACTGCCAGATCACCGAACTGCTCGTATCAGACGGTCAGCCAGTCGAGTTTGGCTTGCCGCTATTTGGCGTGGAGAAAATTTGATGGAAATAAAAAGAATTTTAATCGCAAATCGCGGCGAAATCGCGCTGCGAGCCTTGCGAACGATAAAGGAAATGGGCAAAGAAGCCGTCGTGGTTTACTCCACGGCCGATAAAGACGCGCTCTACGTCAAATACGCCGACGTCGCGATCTGCATCGGCAAGGAGCGCTCAAGCGACAGCTACCTAAATATCCCGGCCATAATCAGCGCGGCCGAGATCAGCGAAGCCGACGCGATATTTCCGGGTTACGGATTTCTCAGCGAAAATCAAAATTTCGTCGAAATTTGCTCGCATCACAAGCTAAAATTTATCGGTCCTAGCGTAGCCGCGATGGCGCTAATGAGCGACAAAAGCAAGGCAAAGCAGATGATGCAGCGAGCTGGCGTACCCGTGATCCCGGGATCTGACGGCGCCGTAGCAGATACTAAAGCAGCCAAAGAGCTAGCTAAAAAAATCGGCTATCCAGTCATCCTAAAAGCTGCAGCCGGCGGCGGCGGACGCGGTATGCGCGTGGTCGAGCGCGAAGAGGATATCGAAAAGGCGTTTTGGTCGGCCGAGAGCGAGGCGATGAGCGCGTTTGGCGACGGAACTATGTATATGGAAAAATACATCCTAAACCCGCGCCACATCGAGGTTCAGGTTATCGGCGATAGTCATGGCAACGTCCTGCACATTGGCGAGCGCGACTGCTCTATGCAGCGCCGCCACCAAAAGCTGATCGAGGAGAGTCCTGCGATCCTGCTAGACGACGACACTCGCGCCAGACTGCACGAAACGGCGATAAAAGCGGCAAAAGCTATCGGCTACGAGGGTGCGGGAACATTTGAGTTTTTAGTCGATAAAAATTTGGATTTTTACTTCATCGAGATGAACACGCGCCTGCAAGTCGAGCACTGCGTGAGCGAGATGGTGAGCGGCCTAGACATCATCGAGCTAATGATAAAAGTAGCCCAGGGCGAGGCGCTACCGCCGCAAGAGAGCATCACGCTAAAAGGCCACGCCATCGAGTGCCGCATCACGGCCGAGGATCCAAATACGTTTACGCCAAGTCCCGGCAAGATAACCAAATACGTCTGCCCGGGCGGCCGAAACGTGCGCATGGACAGCCATATATATCAGGACTACTCGATCCCGCCGTATTACGACAGCATGATCGGCAAGCTCATCGTCTGGGACACCGATAGAAACAGAGCCATCTACAAGATGAAGGTCGCGCTCGAGCAGCTCATCATCGGCGGCATCAAGACCACGCGCGATTTTCACATCGCGATGATGGAGAACCAAGACTTCATAGACAACAACTACGATACTAACTACCTATCCCGCCGCTAAATTTGCGGCGCGGTTTGCCTTGCTCGCGGCTTTTAATCGGCTGCAAGCAAGGCGATCTAACTTTAAATTTATTACTATGGCGATAAAATTTTACTCAAAGCTTTTTGACGAGTGATTTTATCGGTAGCCGCGACATTTGTCTTTTGCGTTATTTTAAAACTTGTCCGTAAGTTTTGTTTGCTTCCGCTAAAATTACTACATTTGTTTGCCGTGCTTGCGGTAGCATCTTTTAAATTTGCGCATTTAAACCGCAAATCTTGCGTCTTTGCTTGCGATATTCAAATTTACATAAATGATTGATTTTTGAAATGTATTTTGGATTTTAGGCAAGTAAGGAATTTGGCAACAAAATAATGCGGATAAGTTTTTCGTGGTTGAAAATAACGTAAATTTAAAATCGAATTCGTCGGATATATATTTTAAAATTCGCTACGCTACGATACTATGCGGGCCTGGATTACCAAGTGTAAATTTCGCTCCCAAAAAGCCCTTGCACTTTGCTTGTTGCTCGACGCAAACAGAGCCGGCTTTCTATTTTGGTCTATAAAAATTAGCGACTTTTTGTCTAAACCAAGGCGCATTTTTAAATTTAGCCTCGCGTTTTTTGCATCATGGTCATTTGCGCGCCTGCCAAAGAGCTTTCTGTATGCAGCGCACACAAGGTGCGACGAGACTCGGCGCTAGATGATTTTATCAGCACTAGGCGACGACTTTCCCTCTTTGGCTATTTTTATCGCACCGCGTAATGGTTTGGGTATTGGCTGCGGGTCGGCTCAGCAGAGCATCCGAGCATAAGATCCACGCAGCCCTTTGTGGCAAAATCTCCTCATCAAACGGATAAGGTAATGTGTGCGGTGGCGTCAGATATGGCTTTTAAAGTCGCGTTAGTTATCAAAAATTTAGCTCTAATTTTTGGATTTGAAGCCGATTTGGGATGATAAAATTCGGCTTGATTTTTTGGTGATTTTACTTAAGGGACAAAAACGAGTTTAAAATCAAATTTTATCCACAGCTACGGTATCGCGAGCGACAATCAAATCACGATAAAATCTCAAATTTGACCCGCTCGTTTTCCTCCGCAAGGTCGGTAAAAACGGCGATCAGATCGTCCGCATAGTCGCCAAGTGCGCTAAGAGCGGCGCGATTTTTTAGATTTATCTGCGTTGGTTCGTTTATCTCACCCAGAGAGTCGTAAAGCGCGTCAAGGTTTTTTACGTCGGGATCAAGGCCAAATTTTCGCGCCAGATACTCAAAGGCCGCCGTTTTCTCGCGCATTTTCGCGCCGTTTAGAGTTATGATTTTCACTGCTGTCTCCGATCAAAAAGTAGATAAAAGTTCTCGTAATGATCGGGCGTGTAGTAGATCAGCCCGTCGCTAGAAAAGACGATACGCTCGGCTCCGCGGCGCCCTCCTCTGTATCCGATATCGCACTCAAACCACTTGCGACCGCTAGCCTCGGGTAGCTTTTTTTCTCTGTTTGAAAAGCGGTCGCCTCCGATACTTTTTTTGTCCGTGACCTGCCACAGATTGCCGCTTTTAGCGTCCCATCCGAGCGCGATCGCCTCTTTTTTGGTGATGAAGTTTTGCGGCAACCCGCCGAATCTATAAATATACGCCGCAACCTCGTCTTTTGAGGTGTAGATGCCGTCTTTTACGACATTTACGCTCGGCGCGGCGGCTATATTTTTCTCTACACCGCCTCTAAGTTCGCTTTGCGGCTGATTTTGACCTGGAGCGGCCGAGTTATCCGGGGCGATAAATTTAAACAGCGCCGCGAGCAACAAAACGGCTAGCGGCAAGATGACGTTTCTAAGTAGTTGTTTGTTCAAAAAAGACCTTTTGGAATAAATTTGAAGTGCTCGCTTCGGGGTTAAATTTGCCGTCAAATTTTACGGACTAAATCTAAATTTGACGATTTGGCGCCGTAAATACTAGAGTAAATTTGCTCTCCCGCCAAACGTTTGCGTCAAATTTAGCGCGCTAGAAAGCCAAATTTGACCACATAGATCGCAGTCAAATTTGATAAATCCGCAGAAAAACGCAGGCTAAATTTAAAGCGTATTAAACACCCTATCGCCCGCGTCGCCAAGACCCGGCACGATGTAGTTTTTCTCGTTTAGCCGCTCGTCGATCGCGGCAGTATAGACTTCGACGTCCGGGTAAACTTCGCTAAATCGCTTTAGTCCCTCGGGAGCGGCGATGATGGAGATAAATTTGATCTGTTTTACGCCGTTCTCGCGTAAAAATTTAACCGCGTCGATAGCCGTGCCGCCGGTGGCAAACATCGGATCGATGATGATGGCTAGGCGGTTTTTGGCGTCGCGAGGCAGCTTGGCGTAGAAAAACTCCGCCTCCGCGGTCTTTTCGTTTCGCTGAAAGCCCAAAAAACCGACGCTAGCATCGGGGATGATCGTAAATACGCTATCTAGCATACCCAGAGCCGCGCGCAAAATCGGGCAAATCATCACCTTAGTCGCGAGCTTTTTGGCCTGGGCCTGGGCGACCGGAGTCTGCACGCTCACGTCGCGCAGCGCCAGATCCCTAGTCGCCTCAAATATCATCAGGTGGCTGATCTCGTCCACGAGCATCCTAAACTGAAACGGCTCAGTGTTTTTATCCCTTAAAATCGCTAGTTTGTGCTCGATGAGCGGATGAGAGATGAGCCTGATGTTTTTCATTTACAGACCCTTTGCTAGCTTTTCGGTATAGGCTTTGACGTCAAAATCCTTCACTCTAGCTACGCCGTCGTCGACCGCTGCTTGCGCTACCGCAGGAGCGACCGCCGTTAGGACGCGTTTGTCAAACGGTTTTGGTATGATGTAGTCTTTGCCGAATTTTAGCTCTTTTACGCCAAACGCCGCGCAAACCTCAGCAGGCACGGGCTCTTTGGCCAAATTTGCAAGCGCGCGCGCCGCAGCCATTTTCATATTTTCGGTGATTTTTTTGGCTCTGACGTCAAGCGCGCCGCGGAATATAAACGGAAAGCCAAGAACGTTATTTACTTGGTTTGGATAGTCGCTGCGGCCGGTACCCATCATCACGTCGTTTCGCACGCTAGCTACGTCTTCGGGGAAGATTTCGGGAGTCGGGTTAGCTAGAGCAAAGATGATCGGCTCGTCGTTCATCGACGCGACCATTTCCTTCGTCACGACGCCAGGCTTGCTAAGGCCTAGGAACATATCCGCGCCCTTCATCGCGTCCGCTAGCGTTCTATCTGCGGTTTCTAGGGCAAATTCTAGCTTTTCCGGAGTTAGATCTGTGCGGCCTTTATGGATCACGCCTTTGCTATCTACCATCACGATGTGTTTTGCGCCGAGCGCTTTATACATCTTCGCGCATGCGATGCCTGCCGCGCCCGCGCCGCTAACTACGATTTTGATTTTTGAGATGTCTTTGCCTGAAATTTCCATCGCGTTTATTATGCCTGCGCTTGTTATCATCGCCGTGCCGTGCTGATCGTCGTGCATGACCGGGATATCGACTGCTTCTTGTAGTTTGCGCTCGATCTCAAAGCACTTTGGAGCGCGGATATCTTCTAAATTTATACCGCCGAAAGTCGGAGCTAGAGCCTTGCAGATCTCTACGATTTTATCCGGATCATGCTCGTCTAGCTCGATATCAAAGGCGTCTACGTTTGCAAATTTTTTAAACAAAACCGCCTTGCCCTCCATCACGGGTTTGCCCGCTACCGCGCCGATATCGCCTAGGCCTAGCACGGCCGTGCCGTCGGTGATGACGGCTACTAAATTTGCCTTGTTGGTGTATTTGTAGGCTAGTTCGTTGTCGGCCTCGATCTGCTTGCACGGTACCGCAACGCCCGGCGTGTAGGCCATAGATAGGTCTTTTGCCGTGGCGCACGGGGTTTTTACTTTTATCTCTATCTTGCCGCCCTCGTGATACGCGAGCGCCTCTTCGTTAGTTACGTGTGTCATTTATTCTCCTTTAAAATATTTTTTATTCTTTTTTTCGTCTCGTCCGCGCCCAAAACTTCGAGCACCTCAAATATCCCCGGGCTTACGCTATTTCCCGTTAGCGCGACGCGAAGCGCCTGAGCTAGGTCTTTTAGCTTTAAGCCGTTTGCTTCTAAAAATTTACCCGTCATCTCCTCATAGCCTTTGGCGTCTAAATTTTCGCCTAAAATTTCGGCAAATTTGGCTAAATTTTCCTTACTTTCGGGCGTGATAAATTTAGCGTATGCTTTCTCGTCGTATGCGCTTGGAGCGTTTATTATCGTTCTTGCGCTTTGGCTCATTTCAACTAGCGTTTTTGAGCGCTCGCGCAGAGAATTTAACAGCACCTCGCCCTTTGGCATCGCTTTAAAATCTATATCAAATTCAAGCATCTCGCTTGCTAGCCTCTCGTACGGCAGAGTCTTGATATAGTGGGCGTTTAGCCACTCTAGCTTGCTTGCGTTATAGGTGCTTGAGCTTTTGTTTATATCGTGCGGATCGAAATACTTTAGCATATCGTCCATACCGAAAATTTCGTCGTTTCCGTGGCTCCAGCCTAGGCGCACGAGGAAATTTAAAAGAGCTTCTGGCAGATAACCCATGCGCTTATACTCCATCACGTCGGTCGCGCCGTGGCGTTTGCTTAGTTTGCTGCCGTCCTCGCCGTTTATCATCGCGACGTGATAAAATTTCGGCGCTTTAAAGCCTAGAGCGTCGTAGAGCACGATTTGTTTTGGGGTATTTGATAGGTGATCGTCGCCGCGGATGACGTCGGTTACGCCCATCAGCGCATCGTCTATCACGACTGTGAAGTTATATGTCGGAGTGCCGTCGGAGCGCGCGATGATGAAATCATCCAGGATATCCTCGACTCTAAATTTAACCTCGCCTTTGATGCCGTCGTCGATCACGATCTCGCCGCTTAGAGGCGCTTTGATACGGATGACGGGCTCGACTCCCGCAGGCGGAGTGCCTGTAAATTCGCGGTAGCGATTGTCGTATTTGGGCCTTTCTTTTCGCGCTTCTTGCTCGGCGCGCAAAGTGTCTAGCTCGTCTTTGCTCATGTAGCATTTATAGGCTTTGCCCTCGGCTAGCAGCTTTTGTACGTACTCTTTATATACGTCGAATCTACGCGACTGATACGTCACCTCGCCGTCGTGATCCAGCCCGCACCAGGCAAAGGCCTCTTTTATCGCTTGCGTCGCTTCTTCGGAGTTGCGTTTTAGGTCGGTATCTTCGATGCGCAGCAGAAATTTGCCGCCGTTTGCTCTAGCGTATAAGTAGTTATAAAGCGCCGTCCTAAGCCCGCCGATATGCAGATATCCGGTCGGAGAGGGGGCAAATCTAGTTACTATTTGTGAATTTTGCATTAAATTTTACCTTTATAGCTTGCGCTTAAATTTAAAATGTTATAATGCTCAAATTATATTTACTTTAGACTTAAACAAAGGTTTTATATGTTAAAAAAGATCTCATTCGCCGCGTTTTTTCTCAGTTTTTGTATGGCTAACGCGAGCCAGATCTCAAACGGCATAGCCGTCATCATCGAAAACGAACCCATCACCGTAAACGAAGTGCGCAAAGCCGCCGCGCAGCTGCAAACAAGCGAAGCAAACGCGCTAAATTTACTGATCCGCGATAGACTCGAAACCGCACAGATCAAAAACCTAAAAATCGAAGCCAGCGACTACGAGCTAAATCAAAGGCTGCAAAAGATCGCAAGCGAGAGCGGTATGAGCGCCTCAGATCTACGCTCGGCCGTGCTATCAAAGGGCGGCGACTACTCGCAGTTTAAAGACGATGTCGCAAAAAGCATAAAACAAGAAAAGCTATATCAAAGCATCTTTGCCGACGCTAAAATCAACATTTCAGAAAACGCCGCAAGAGCCTATTTCGAGCAAAATCGC
This sequence comes from uncultured Campylobacter sp., assembly GCA_963528245.1. Lineage (GTDB taxonomy): Bacteria > Campylobacterota > Campylobacteria > Campylobacterales > Campylobacteraceae > Campylobacter_A. The sequence continues at coordinate 31,008 of CAURWB010000003.1, forward strand.
GACCTTTTTGCACACTTTACCGACGTGAGCGTGACTAGATACGTGGCGCCTACGATGCAGCTTTTAGAGGCTGCTAGACAAAGCTCCCCGATGAACGCCAACCACAGCGTACACATGGACGTACTTGATCTAAAAAGCGAACAGATCCCGCCTCAACTACGAACGATATTTCAGCAGACCCCCGACGGCACTTTCACGCAGATTTTCCAGACTCCCGAGGGCTTTGAGATGTTTTACGTAGCGTCTAAAAAGGGGCAAACGATGCCTGAATTTGACGAAGTCAGAGACGAAGCTATGAATGCGCTTTATAAACTCGAGCAAGACCGCGTCATCGGCGAATACTTCAACAAGCTCCGCGCCAAAGCCAACGTCAAATATCTACGCTAAACTCTCAAATTTTAAGCCGATTTGATTCGGCTTAAATCCTTTTATTTTCGGTCAAATTTGACCGATTTTTCTTTAAATTTAGCTGCTTGTCCGCCAAACCCGCACCTTCACGGCGTAAAATTTGTTAAAATTCGCTTGACCGCGAGCGAAAAAGAAATACAAACCTTTCGCCGCGTAAATATTAGATAAAGGCAAAATTTGAACATAAACGAAGCCATAGAGGCAACCGCAAAGAAGCAAAGCGAATGCAAAAGGCTATATATTAAAAGCGTAATTCTTGGACTTTTCTTTACCTTCGGCGTGCTTTTGATAGGAGGCGAGATTGTTATGTATATATTCGACAGCAGCGGAGCTCGAGATTTATTTGCAGCCGTCTATTTCCCGTTTATCATTCTTGCTATTAACATATCCGCATACTATGCGCTGGATGCGGAAAAAGATTATACGAGTTTTTTTTAAAAATACGTTCATTCGCATTGCGATAAAAGACGTAAACCCAACCTTTAAATACGATCCCCAAGCAGGCATAACCGAAGAAGAATTTAGAGAAATCAATATTTATTCACGCGACAGATTCCGCGCCGAAGACCTAATTAGCGGAACGTATAATGGCGTCAAATTTAATCTTAGCGAAGCTATAAGCATACCCAGGGACGCCAAACTAAAACTAGGCGACTCGCCCGGACTTAACCTAATCTCTCTAATATTTTTTGCATGGTCAACGATGAAGGATATGCAAGCATTCAGCGGTTCGGTCTTGGTCTGCGAGTTTTACAAGAAATTTAGCGGTCAAACGATAGTCGCGAGTCGCACGCTAAATACTAAATTTATAGGCGAAAAAGAGCAGATGGACGATACTCTTTTTAACGACGAATTTAGAGTTTTTACAGACGATAAAGTAGAGGCACGGTATCTTTTGATGCCCGCATTTATGGAGCGTTTGAGAGAGTTAAAGATAAAATTTGCTGGAGAGATGGGCGTGAGTGCGGCGTTTATGGACGATAAATTTTATCTATTTTTAAACGGAGCGAAAAATAAATTTGAGACGACGCTCTTTTCACTACCGCCTAGTCTCGAGGATGCTGCGGGGATCAAAAAGGAAATTTCAGAACTTTTATCTATCATAGGCGAGTTAAATTTGAACCTTGATATTTTTAGGCAAGAGGCAAATTTGACGGCTTAGCAGGCTTGTGGTTTTTGCAACTAAATTAGCATTTTTGCGGTACGGGTTTTGCAGATAAATTTGGGTTGGAATTTATTGCCGTATCCTCTAGCGTCTTACTAGTTAAAATTTGGCCGCCCGCCTTAACCCGTTTTTATGCTTTTGATGATATAATTTCTCAAAAATAAGACTTTTGCGGTTTGAGGCGAGGTTTAAAAATCAGCAAATTTAATCAGTTTAAATTTAACGCCCCAAAATCGCAAACGCCCTAAAATTTATCAAAAAAGGAGCCAAAATGAAAACGCTAGTAGTTTTATCTCATCCAAATTTCGCCGCCTCTCGCCTAAACAAGGCGCTGGCAAACGCAGCCAAAAGCGCAGGCGCCGAGGTTCGCCACCTAGAGGGACTATACGGTACCGACGCCCTTAAAATCGACGTTGCGGCAGAGCAGGAGGCGTTTTTACGCGCCGATCGCATCGTGTTTTTGTTTCCGATGATGGGCTTTAACGTGCCTTCGATGTTAAAGGCATACATCGACTACGTGCTAAGTCGCGGCTTCGCCTACGGACAGGGCGCGAAGATCGCGGGCAAACAGCTGCAAATCGCCGTGAGCGCAGGCGGCGGCCTAGGCGAATACTCCAAACACGGCGCGATCAAATTTAGCCTAAACGAGATTTTGTTGCCGCTTCAGTGCTGCGCGGACTTTTGCGAGCTCGTTTACGGGCGCATCTTTGCTAGCTGCGGCGTGGAGCCGGGCGTATCCGATAGCGCGATAGAGGCGCATGCGGCGAGATTTACGAAGCTCTTAAACGACGAGCTTGAAGAGCACGAATATCAAATTTAACGAAGCAAAATAGCGCGTCCTTGAGCTCAAATTTGCACCGTTAGCGGCGATTTCCCGTGCGGAGACGTCGCTTTTTTAAATTTAACTGCATAAAATGCCTACTTGGGTTTGAGTGAGCGGTTCGGCGCGTTTTTGACGATTTTGCGTTGTAGCCTTTTGGGGCGAGTTTTGCTAGGCGAGCTAGACCCGCGCCTTTTTGGTGCTTTGTTTCGTCGCGAGCGTATTTTTCGGCGCGAGTCGGTCAAATTTGCGCTATCGTCACGAGGCCCGCAAGCCGTATCTTTATGATGCGGACGATGATTTTGGTTTTATGAAATTTTTACGCATTAGGATTCGGCTTTAAATTGAGCTCGTTTTAAAACGGCGCAAATCCTTATAAATTCGGAGTTTTTATGATTTTTGGCAAGATTGATTATCTAAATTTGCTTCCTTTTCACGTATTTTTAAAGCGCTCGCGCCTAAGCTCGCAGGACAAAAAAATCATCGAATTTAAAAAAGGGGTGCCTAGCAAACTAAACCGCGACCTGTGTTGCCGCAGGATCGACGCCGCCGTGATATCAAGCATCGAAAGCCGCAAAAAACGCTACAAAAAAGTGAGCCTGGGCATCGTCGCAAAAGGCGACGTCAAAAGCGTGCTCGTGCGAAAGGGCACCGCCGCGCGTCCCGACCCCGCGTCTGCGAGCTCAAACGCGCTAGCCGGAGTGCTGGGGCTAGAGGGCGAGGTGCTCATCGGCGACCGCGCGCTAAAGGCGTATCTGCGGGAGGGCGAGTGGGCGTTTTACGACCTTGGGCGGGCGTGGCGCGAGCGGACGGGGTTGCCGTTTGTTTTCGGGCGATTTTCCTGCGTGAAGGGGCGCGGCGCGTATGAGCGGCTGGCGCGCGAGTTTTTGCGAGCAAATGTCAAAATCCCAAACTACATCCTCGCCAAATACGCCCAAACTAGGGGCATCAGCGCGGATGATATCAAATGGTATCTAAAATTTATCAGCTACGAAATCGGCGCGAAAGAGCAAAAGGCGCTGCGGATATTTTTCAAAAAAGTGCGAAAAAACGGGCGGACGGCGAAGATTTTGGCGCGAGGCGAGCGGTAAGCTCAAATTTACTTTAGCGCGTCGCTTTTTAAATTTGCCTTTTTATCTCGGACGACTTTCGCGGTCGCTTCAAATGCCGTAGTTTAAAGCCTAACCACCGCGCAATGCCAAATTTAACCTCGCTAAGCGGCGACGCATTTTTTAGAAGCTAACAAGATTTAGTCAAATTTGAAATTTAGCAGGCAAATTTGCGGTCGTTCTCATCAAAATTTACCCGCTTAAATTTTAAATTTATGCCGCCGCGAGCTCAAATTGTATTCGGCCGAATTTATATTTTGGCTTCGTTTTTGCGACGAGATTATTTTACTTCAAATTTGAGCTTGGACTAGATTTACTTCGGTTGCCATCTACGTAAATTACCTTCCCCGTATCCCCTATTTTTATTATTTCATTCATCTTTTTTTGCTCGTTTGCCCAAGATATAAACGATCTCACGTTTTGAAAAGTCCCGTTTGGATCGGTGCAATATTTTTCTAAATTTTTTATGGGCATATCTACATAAAACGGTCTTTTTTTGTTTATACTTGCTCCGTCTATCCATCTCACTTTGTACCACAGGTAAGTCTTATAGCACTTGCCATACGCCTCCTTTAGCTGCTCCTTAGTCGGGGCATTTGGTAGGTCGTATTTTATAAATACCTCAAGCATGGGCTCGTAGTCTTCGTAGTCATCTAGAATGGCCCAGGCGCTTAGTTTTAACTCTCTGTTTTTATCCTCGCTACTTATACCTTGTAGTCCGCTTCCTATTTCAAATTTCTTAGGTTTATACCCCGTGCTTAGCATTAGTTCTGCCATTTGGGATAGTTTTTTTGAAACTACGTATTTAAACGGCTCAACTTTGTCGCTTGTGCAAGTATTAACGCAAACTGGATTATTTATGTCAGTATCAGGGTATCGTCCAGGATGATCCGGGTCTATCGTATAGTTTATGGTTATGTCGTTACCGTCTATTATTAGCGACGACATCCATCCATAGCTATCTTTTGAATTAATTATAAAATAAGATACATACTCTACCTCTTCAAATTTAACCCCTTTTTCCAGTAGTATTTTGGCGGTATCGAGGGAGTTTAGCATAATAGCATAAGCCATAGGAGATAGACCGAATCTATCTTTAGCCCTTATATCCGCTCCTAAATTTATCAAAGCATTAGAGGTATTTACGTCGTTTCTAAAAGAGCTATACATCAAGGGTGTTCTTTTATCTCTCATGCTAACGTCTACGCTTAGGTTGTTATCTTTTATAAATTTAACTACGAAATCGGTATCTTTTCTATCAAGAGCCGCTCTTAAAGGCACGAGCGTAGCGTTTTTCTCCTCGTCGCAAACGATATCTGCGCACCTAAAACCAAAGTCGTCTATCTCCTCTTGCGTTACGTATTTGGCTAGCTCGGAGTTTGGATCTATCTTGGTATCTGGTGTGATAGTAAAACCCGTCGGCATAGAGCTTGATCCAAATTTAATTCCCAAATACGAAAGATAAAAGAGGACGGCGGCGAAGGCTACGAAATTGAATAGAAATTTAAAAAAGCTTTGCAAATTCGATCCTTTTGCTTGTGATTAAATTTACGAAATCTTAGCTAAATGGCGGTTAAATTTGAGTGAAATTGGATGGGAAATTTGGAAAATGTAGGAGTAAATTTGGGCGGGTTAAAGAAGCTAAAAATCGCGCGGAAAACGGACGGGTTTTTCTAGCTAAATTTAAAGCGCAAATTTGATGGGAAAACGGCCGCGCGGGCGACTCGGGCAAGTTAAATTTGCCTGCCGACACGAGCCTAGCAAGCAAATTTAAGCGCGCAATCCTCAGTCGTCGAACTCTTGCGAGATAACGGGCGAGAACTCCTCCCAGCGGAGTTTGGTTTTGGCCGTAGGCATCTTGCTTTGAAACGGCTCTTTTTTCATCGAGGCTACCGCCGCGCTGTCGCCGATCGGCGCCGCAGGAGCCTCCACGCCTAGCGCCGCGCGCTCAAGCTCGATAAAATCGCGCAAGATAACCGCGTAAGAGGCGAAAAAGTCCGCGTTTTTGTGAGCGGATAAAAATTTGATAAACTCGTCGATAAATTTATTCGTAACGTCCGTAAATAGCTTGCTGCTGATATTTGCCGCGCCTGCTACCTCGTCGCGCAAAAAGGTCGCCGCCGCTAAAAATATAAATCCGACGTAGTCCTCGCTGTCCTTGCAGACCTCTTTGTCCCTGCGGTACGGGCTTAGCTTTAGACACTCAATCACGCGCAGCCTAGCCGCGCCGTCGTCGCGCCCGTCCTCGTAAAATGAAGCGTTTAGCGGGATATTTGAGTAAGAAAAGTCAAAAAGCACGTCGTTTTGCTCTCTAGCGAATTTCTCAAAGTCAAATTTGGCTAAATTTGCAAACGCGGCCTCGCTCTGAGGCGTAACCGGGCTAGTCGCTAGGTAGGCTAGCTGCTCGCGCCAGCGGTCAAATTTACCGCCGTGCTCGTGAAAAAACAGCGGATAGGCCAAAAACTCGTAAAAATACGCGCGCGCCTTGGTTAAGTTATTATCCATTTAAAACCTCTTCTCTCATTTGATCCATTTGCGCTTTTATCATCACTTTGGCTTTGCAGTCCGAGCAGCAGTACAGCGTCTTTAGCTTGGCTTTGTCGCCGTTAAATTTAGGCGCCATGATTGAGGCGATCTTCTCGACGGCCTTTTTGGTCGCAAACTCCTTGCCGCACTCGATACAGGCGAAAAGTTCGTCTCTGGCTAGCTCGCTAAAGGTAAAGAAACTAGGCTCCAGATCGATCTTGCCGGGGCGTAAAAATATCGTGTCTTTTTCCGCGCAGCTAAGCTCGCAGTATCCGCACGCGGTGCAGATGCTCGGGTTAAAGACGATGGAGTTTGTTTTCTTGTCCGCAACTAGTGCAGCGACGTTGCACGCTCCCACGCAGCTTAGGCACAGCGTGCAGGTGTCTTGATTTATCTCGACGCGGCCGTATCTGATGAGCTCGGTGGTGCTAACGGAGCCTAAATTTTGGTCTCCGACTAGCCACTCTAGGCGTCTAGCGAAAATTTCGCGCTTAGGCAAGGCGTACTCGGTGACAGAGTGCTGCGAGCCCTCGATAAATTTAGCCTGAGATAGGGCGCTTTTTAGCTTGTCTTCGTTCTGCGCGACGAGGACGGCTTTTTCGTTAAATTTAAGCTCGTAAATTTGATTTAAAATATCCACCGCGTCTTTGGTGCCTTTGCCGATATTTTGCTCGTAGATCACGACCTGCGCGCCGCTTTCTTGAAGTAGCGTGAGCAGATGCGTCTCGCTCAAAAATCTCTCGCCGCTCACGGCAAAAGGCAGCACGTTTGCGGGTAAATTTACGCTTAGGTTTTCTAAATTTGCCTTTGCGGGCACGACTAGCGCGATCTTGCCGCGGTAGAGTTTGGCTATCTGGGCAAACGAATTTCTTGGCATATTGGAGTAATCAAGTGCGCCGCTAGGGCAGACGCTCACGCAACCGCCGCAGTTTATGCAGTCGATATGCGAGAAAACTAGGTGCTTGGTCTCGTCCTCTTTTAGGATCGCTACCGTAGGGCAGGCCTCGACGCACCTGCCGCAGATCTCGTGTCTGCGCTCGTGGTACTGGCAGATCGTGGAGTCGTAGTGGACGTGGCTTTTAAATTTAAATTTCGGGCTTTGCGCGTCTAGCATGGCGGCGATCTCGTCGTCGCTTTTGCCTGCGATCTCGTAGCAGCCGCTTTGTTTTAGCATGTATTCGCGCGCGTTTTCTACGAGGAAAAAGTCGCAGTCCACCTCAAACTCGCCGTCTGGGCGCAGCACTAGCACGCTTAGCTCGCCTGCGGCGCCGTAGATAAATTTGATCTCAAAATGCGTCAGCTCGATGGTTTTAAAGCCTTTTTCCTTAAGCAAATTTGCCAAATTTTCGCGTCCGCCGTTGCTAACGATCACGACGTTTTTGCCGACCGGTTTTTCGTAGTCGATGTCGCGCGCTAGGTCAAAGGCGCTGGCTCTTGCCTCGTAAAGCAAAAGTGTGTTTTTGGCTTTATCTAGCACCGAGTCGGCGGTGTTTTTTAGATAAAAATTTATCTCCGGCGCTACGACGCTTGCCTTTAGTTTGGGCGAATTTGAGACGAGATACTCGCCTTCGCCGTTTATCTCGATCTGCTCGTTTAGCATCAAATTCTCGTCAAAATCGTTGTAAAAACCGAATTCTTTCATGATTTTCTCCCCGCGCTGCACGTTATCAAAATTAAGCGCATTTTAATACTAAAGGCATTAATAGGCTCTGAATTTTTATATTTATTTTTTTTAATAAGATTAGATTTATCCAAATTTATGCTAAAATCGCGCTCGGTAACACAAATTTACTAGGAGCGAATTTGAACGAACTACGAAAACTCCCGCAGATAGATAAATTTATAAAAAACGAGCGATTTTTCGGGCTTGACACGAGCTTGCTGACCAAGGTCGCTAGGGCCGAGCTAGAGAGCCTGCGCGCTCAAATTTTAGGCGGGCAAAACTGCCCGGGGCTTGACGCCATCGTCCAAAATACGCTCGCGCGCTACGAAAAGGCGTCAAATTTGAGCTTACGAAGCCTAATAAACGCAACCGGCGTCATCATCCACACAAATCTCGGCCGTAGCGCGATCGATCCTGAAATTTTACGCCGAGCCGCGCCCGTGATCACGGGGTATTCAAATTTAGAGTACAGCGTCGAAAAGGGCGGCCGCTCAAACCGCTACGACTACGTGGGCGGGCTGCTGGCGGAGCTTTTCGGGTTTGAGGACGCCGTCATCGTAAATAACAACGCAAGCGCCGTGTTTTTGGTGCTAAACACCTTCTCAAAAGGCGGCGAAGCTATCATCAGCAGAGGCGAGCTAGTCGAGATCGGCGGGAGCTTTCGCGTGCCCGAAGTCATGGCAAACTCGGGCGCGATCCTGCGCGAAGTGGGTACGACAAATAAAACCAACCTGCGCGACTACGAGGACGCGATAAACGAAAACTCCAAGCTGATTTTAAAGGTTCATCGCTCAAATTTCGATATCGTTGGCTTTAGCGAGGATGTAGCGATGCCGGATCTTAGCGCGCTGGCGAGGGAGCGAAATTTGATTGATTATTTCGATCTTGGCGGCGGATTTTACGGTGAGCTGCCCTACGGCCTCGAGCGCAATGAGCCCAATCTAAAAAATCTAAAAGACGCCTCGCTCGTTAGCTTTAGCGGCGATAAGCTTTTTGGCTCGGTGCAGTGCGGCATAATCCTGGGAAAACGCGAGCTCATCGCAAAACTAAAGAAAAACCAGCTGTTAAGAATGCTGCGCGTGGATAAGGTGATCATCTCGCTACTGGCTGAAAGCGTCAAAGCCTACGCAAACCGCGAATTTGAGCTTATCACGACGATAAAGCAGCTATATAAAAGCGTAGAGGAGCTAGAAAACACGGCAAATTTCATAAACTCGCGGCTAAAAACTCCGCTTGAAATCGTGCGCACAACGACCTTCGTAGGAGGCGGCACTATGCCAAACAAACGCATACCTAGCCTTGCGCTAGCCGTCAAAGGAAACGCGAACGAAAACGAGGCTAAATTTAGGAAAAATCTCGTGATCGGCCGCATCGAGGAGGGCAAATTTCTGCTCGATCTTCGCAGCGTGCTGGATGCGGACGTGCAAAATTTGATAGAAAAAATCAACGAAACGGATGAAAAATGAGCTTAATAATAGGAACGGCCGGGCACATCGACCACGGTAAAACGGCGCTGATAAAGGAACTAAACGGCTTTGAGGGCGACAGACTCGAGGAGGAGCAAAAGCGCGGGATCACGATCGATCTTAGCTTTTCAAATTTGAGCAAAAACGGCGAAAATATCGCTTTTATCGACGTACCTGGACATGAAAATTTGATCAAAACGATGATCGGCGGTGCGTACGGATTTGACGCGTGCCTTTTCGTCGTAGCGGCAAACGACGGGCTTATGCCGCAGTCTTTGGAGCATTTGGAGGTTTTAAACATCCTTGGAGTTCGCTCGCTTATCGTCGCACTAACTAAATGCGACCTAGCTAGCGCGGAGCTAATCGAGCAGCGAAAAAGCGAAATTTACGCCACCGTGCAAAAGTATAAAAATCTGCAAATTTTAGAGATTTTCCCGGTTAGCATTAAAGATAGCGCGAGCATAGATGAGCTACGAAATTATCTTTTTACGCTAAAGGCGGCTAACCGCGAACAAGAGGGCGTTTTTAGGTATTACATCGACCGCGTTTTTAGCCTAAAAGGTATCGGAAACGTAGTCACGGGCACCGTGATAGAGGGCAGTGTGAGTAAAAACGAGAAGCTGTTTAACTACGACGCTGGCAAAGAGATGCAGGTGCGAAGCGTGCAGAGCCACGATACATTCGTCGACCGCGCAGGAGTTAGCAGCCGCGTGGCGCTAAATTTGACGGGGATTGAGCTAAACGATCTAAAAAAAGGCCAACTGCTTAGTAAAAAGGGCTTTTTTAGGGGATTTCGCGAGATAGACGCGATCGTTTTTGCGCGCGAGCTAACGCACGGCGAAAGCGTGACGTTTTGCGTCGGCGCAAAGGCCGCGCCCGCAAAAGCGCTCATTCTTAGCGAAAAAGAAGGCGGGATATTTGCGACGTTTAAATTTGAAAGGGATATGTTTTTAAAATTTGACGAGCCGTTCGTGCTCATCGCAAACGGTCGCGTCATAGGCGGCGGTAGGGTGCTAAACGCCGTGAGCGAACCGATGAAAAAATCAAGCAAAATTTCGTTTTTAAACTCGCTGCTCAAAAAGGACTTCGTGAGTGCCTTTGCGATGCTAAAAGATATGCATAAAAATGGCTTTGGTATCATCTCGGCCTATCAGCGTTTCGGGCTAAATCACGAGGAGGCCGTAGCGATAGCAAAACAAACGCCAAATGTATTCGTCGATGAAAAAGCGCTAAATATATACGATCTAAGCGCAGTCGATCGGATAAAAAGCGCGGTCAAATTTATGATAGAAAAGAACGAATTTGCGGTGTTTTCGGCTACGAGCATCAGCCTAAAGCTCTCGTGGGCTAGCGAAAGCATCGCTCAAAAGGCGCTTGACGAGCTAGAAAGTGCTGGCATGATCGCTAAAAACGACGGCGTCTATACAAAAACGGGCGTGGATATGAGCAAGCTAAAAATAAGGCTTGAGGAGAAAATTTACGAGATTTTGCAAAGCGGAAATTTAGCTCCCCTGGCGCCCTATAACATCTACGACGAGCTTGAGATAGACCGAGTTAGCGGCGATAACGCGCTAAAAAAGCTAACCGGAATCGGACGCGTGGTTAGGCTCGCGCATAATCTTTTCGTAACGTCAAAAGCCCTAAACGAGGCGCTTGCGAAGCTAAAAGCTATCATTGCCGCGCAAGGGTTCGTAAACGTGACGAACGCGAAAGAGGCGTTAAATTTGAGTAGAAAATACATAATTGCCTACCTCGAGCAACTCGATCTAGATCCAAATATCGTAAAAAACGGTACCGACCGAGTTTTAAAAACGTGATTTTTTATCTGTTTAAAAAAAGCAAATATAATCCGCGCAAATTTTTAAAAAGGAATGAAATGAAAAAAATAGTTTTGTCGCTAATGGCGGCCTCTGCGATGTTTGCTGCGTCAAACGAGCAAGTAGTCGGGTTTTATTCGCAGATGGTCGGCGAAGGCGTGAAAGTAAACGTAACTGAGCGCAAGCCTGTAGTAGACGGCATCGAAGCGGTCATGGTAAATTTGAGTAACGGTCAAGTCAGCCAAGACGAGGTTATCTTTACTAAAGGCGACTTGCTTTTCCCGGATATCATCGACTTAAAGGCGCAAAAAGCCTACCTGCAAGAGATAAAAAAGGAAATAGCGGCGAAAAACATCTCAAAAGTCTATAAAAACGAGCAAAAAGAAAATATCATCACTCTAGGAAACGACTCTAAAAAGCCGACTATCGTGATGTTTTCCGATCCTGAGTGCCCATACTGCCGCCTAGAGCTTGAAAAGATCGAAGCGACGCTAAAAGAAAGCAACGTAAAGCTAATCTTAACTCCGGTTCACGACGTTTCGTCTTTGCAAAAAAGCTTTTTGATCTATAAAGATGCCGCGAGCGCGAAAACCGATAGCGATAAGATCAAAATTTTAAGAAAGTATTTCGCGGACGACTATAAGGTAGCAGACGGCGCCGTTAGCGATGCTGACGTAAAAGCGATGGATAACTTAAGACAAAAATACTCCGCCGCCGGCGTTCGCTCCGTGCCTTTTATAGTAAATTTAAGCGACCTTCAAAAATAATCTCTAGCGCGAATTTGAGCTAAATTTGATAAATTTAGCTCAAAAGCCCTAAATTTTCATAAAATATACTTTTATAACTTGATATGTAGTATTAAAACTTAAGCTAAATTTTAGGTTTCCTTAACTATTTATTAAGTTTCATAATTAATCTAATATTTTTACTTCATTTATTCTCAAAATATGCTAAATTTGCACAGTGATATTTTAAAATATGCAAGTGCCCTAAAATACGCGCCTGTAGGGCGCACTACGCCTAGGAAATATGCAAAATTTGAACAATATCTTTCTAAAAACGTCTCAAAAATTTCAAATTTGGGATTAATAAGGAGAAAACATGCAAGGATCAAGACGAGATTTTCTCAAAAAATCTCTGAAGGTCGGCGCGGTAGGCGGGACTGTATTGGCCGCTGCAGCTATCGCAAAACCGACTAGCGACGAGCTTGCTCCTGACGACAACGGCGTAGTTGTCGGCAAGTCAAGCAAAAAAGAGGTGCTTTACAAAAAAAGCAAAGAGTGGGAATACTACTATAAGATCGCTTACTAAGGGAGAAAACCATGAGTGATTCACGCATAGGAAGACGCTCGTTTTTGAAGCTTGCCGCTCTTGGTGCCGGTAGCACGATGGCATTTGGCGAAAACGAGACGTTTAGAAAGGCAACCAACGAGGAGATAAAAAATCCTTACGAAGGTTCAAAAAAGGTTAGAACGATTTGTTCTATTTGTTCGGCGGGCTGCGGTATCGAAGCCGAGGTAAAAGACGGAGTATGGGTACGCCAAGATATGGCTATGTATCACCCGATCTCTCAGGGCTCGCACTGCTCTAAGGGAATCGATCAGATCGACCTTACTAAATCAAAACAACGCATCAAATTTCCGATGAAAAAAGTAAACGGAAAATGGGAGCGCATTAGCTGGGAGCAAGCCGTAAACGAAATCGGCGATAAGATGCTACAAATCCGTAAAGAAGACGGTCCTGATAGCGTAGTTTTCTTGGGTTCGGCTAAATTTAACAACGAGCAGGCTTACTATTTCCGCAAATTTGCGGCGTTTTGGGGTACAAACAGCAACGATCACGTAGCACGCATTTGACATAGCGCAACAGTCGCCGGTGTGGCGAATACTTGGGGTTATGGCGCGATGACGAATCACTTCGGAGATATGACGGCAAATTCAAAAGCGATCTTTTGTATCGGTGCGAATTCGGCTGTAGCAAATCCAGTCGGCGGCATGAAGCATATGTTACAAGCCAAAGATAGAAACAACGCAAAATTAATCGTGGCGGATCCGAATTTTACTAAAACGGCTGCGCACGCGGATCTTTACTTGCGTCAGCGTTCGGGAACGGACGTAGCGCTTATCTACGGACTTATTCACATTATCCTTAAAAACGGCTGGGAAGATAAAGAATTTTTAGAAAACAGAACCTACGGTATCGAAGAGGTTAGAAAAGAGGCCGAACACTGGACTCCCGAGCTTACTTCGGACGTTACCGGCGTACCGGTAGATAGACTCATAGAGGCTGCTAATATAATGGCGCATACGAAACCGGGAACGGTTATCTGGGCTCTAGGCATCACTCAGCACTCGGTAGGAACGTCAAATACCAGAATTTTACCTATCCTTCAACTAATCCTAGGCAATATGGGTAAACCGGGCGGCGGCTGTAACATCATCCGCGGTCACGATAACGTTCAGGGCTCTACCGATATGTGTAACCTTTCCGATAGCTTACCGATGTATTACGGGCTAACGGATGCTTCTTGGAAATACTACTGCAAAGGCTGGGGCGTTGATTACGACGAGTTTATCAAACGATTTGCGGTTTCGACAAAAGAGCCGAAACAGGGCGGTGCTCCTGTAAAAAATACCGTATTTGAAGAGTATTTTTATCACGATCCGCAAAATCCGGAAGATAGAAACTGGAGAAACGAAAAGGGTTGGTCGCTATCAAAATGGTGGCAAGGCGTTCTAAAAGAAGAAAAAACTTATACAAGTGGCAAACTTCGCGTTCTTTGGGTTCAAGGAACCGGTATCACCTCTATGGCGCACCTTACGAAAATTCAGCAAGCCGTCGACAAGCTAGATATGCTAGTAGTTGCGGAGCCGTTCGTAAACGAGGTTGCAATCCTAAGCGATAGAAAAGACGGAATTTACGTACTTCCGGTGGCTACTGCGTTTGAAAACGAAGGTCATATAAGCTCGACTAACCGCTCAGGACAATGGAGAACGAAAGTCGTTGAGCCACTTTACGAGAGCAAGGCCGACCAAGACGTTATGTTCTTATTCGCTAAAAAATTTGGATTTTATGACGAGTACGTAAAAGGCATGAAGATGGCAACCGTGAATCACGAGCCAAAACAAGTTAAAGACGACTTTGTATGGCCTGACGACGCTACAAACGAGATAGCTCGCTTGGGTAAATCTATCGGCTGCACCGGTAGAACGGCCGAGATGTTTAGAAGACATCAGGCTAACTGGCAAAATTTCGACCCTGATACACTAATGGGTATCGGCGGCGACGTAAAAGGCGAATACTACGGTAAGCCTTGGCCGGCATGGGACGAAAAACACCCTGGTACACCGATACTTTATGATATGAGCAAGTCTTACGCAGAGGGCGGTTGCGGATTTAGAAATCGTTTCGGCTTAGAGCATAACGGCGTTAGTCAGCTAGCTAGCGAGGATACGACTTTGGTAGGATCGGACGTAAAAGGCGGCTATCCGCAAATTACTAAAGAAAATATCGAAAAAGTCCTAGGCATAACCTTAACCGAAGAAGAAAAAAGGCTGATGGGAGCTACTTGGAGTACGGACCATAGCGGACTTATCTTAGAAAAATGCCGCGAAAAAGGCGTAGTGCCGTTTGGTAACGCAAGGGCAAGAATGATCGTTTGGGAATTCCTAGACCCGATCCCTAAACACCGCGAGCCTATCCACTCTCCGCGCTGGGATTTGGTGCAAAAATACCCGACTTTCGACGATCAGGCTAGAAACTTCCGCGTCGAGACGAAATTTAAGTCTGAGCAACAAGCAAAAGACTGGAGTAAGGAATTCCCTATTGTATTTAGTACATTGCGCTTAGTAAACCTAAGCGGTGCTGGTATGATCGAGCGAACGAGCAAGTATCTAGCGGCGATCACGCCTGAGATGTTTGCTAACGTCCACCCTGAGCTTGCTCTAAAATACGGTATCCAAGACCGCGATATGATGTGGATTCACTCTCCGCAAGGCACTAAGATCAAGGTTCGCTGCTATCATACTCAGATGGTTACGCCGGATAGAATTTGTATGCCGTATAACTTCGCGGGCGTTATGCAAGGCGTGAGCTTAGAGGATCGCTATCCTGAGGGTACTAAGCCTTATACGATCGGCGAGAGCTTTAATACCGTAACAAACTACGGCTTTGACCCGGTTACTCAAATTTCGGAATTTAACGCCGGACTTTGTAGGATAGAAAAAGCGGACGGAGAGGGCTTTAACACCTTCTTCCACGAATACGGCGAAAATAGAGTCTAAGGAGTAAGAGATGGCAAGAATGAAATTTTTTGTAGATACAAACAGATGTATCAGCTGCTTTGGATGCCAGGTCGCTTGCTCTTCGGCTCACGAGCTCCCGGTTGGGCTCTACCGCCGCAAGGTCATCACGTTAAACGACGGTATAGAGGGTAAGGAAGTATCGACTACGATAGCCTGCCAACACTGCACCGACGCTCCTTGCGAGCAGGTGTGTCCGGTTGATTGTTTTTACATCAGAGCCGACGGTATCGTGCTTCACGATAAAAACAAATGTATCGGCTGCGGATACTGCCTATATGCGTGTCCGTTCGGCGCGCCGCAGTTTCCTAGAGACGGGGCGTTTGGCATCAAGGGCGCTATGGATAAGTGCACCATGTGCGCCGGAGGCCCTGAGGAGACGAACTCTCACGAGGAGCTTCATATGTACGGTCAAAACCGTATCTCAGAGGGCAAAGTCCCTATGTGCGCCGCCGTTTGCGCTACGAACGCGCTACTAGTAGGCGATGCCGCAGACGTGTCAAACGTATATCGCAAACGCGTTATGCTAAGACAAGCGGGCGCTACTATCTAACTCAAATTCGGGGGCGACTCGCTCCCGAATTTTCTTTCAAATTTTACCTCTTAAATTTACTCAAATTTCAAAGTCGGATCAATCTGATAATCAAAAAATATAGCTTGTTGATAAGATTGATACTTGATAGCAGTTTTTATTTTCGCTAAAGTTTTGAAATGGTAAAATAGCCGCTTAAAACATATTTTATCGGAGTTTTTTATGAGCAAATTTTTAAAATTTATACTCGCGCTTTTTATCCCTTTTATGCTAAATGCAGCCGATACCGACTACGGCCCTGAGATACAGAGCATAAAAGATTCGTTCGTAAGCATCATGCAACAGTATAAAGAGGGTAAGATCGACGAGGCAAAAACCACTACGCAAAATGCGTATTTTGGGCATTTCGAAAATATCGAAGCGGCAATCAGGGTAAATTTGGGGCAGAAAAAAGCCTACTCGATGGAGTCTAAATTCGGCAAAATCCGCAAAGCCATCATCGCTAAAAAATCCGTAGAAGAGATACAAGCGATAATGGACGATCTAAACAAAGAGATGGATGAGGTTTTGCCTGTCATAAACACCGGTCACAAGCTAGTGGGCGAATACTCCGATCCTAAAAACGCGGACGCCGCACAGACCGCTAAGGCTACTGAGGCTAGCCAAACTACGGCGCAACCTGCAAGTAGCGCCGCTATCGAGCCGCACTGGCAAGTGGTTTATAACGACATAAAAACAGCCCTTAGCGCTGCGGCCGCGGCCTATGAAAAGGGCGATAAAGACGCAGCAAAGCAGCAGATAAACAACAAAGCCAAATTTGAGCTATACCGAAACACAAAGCTAGAAGAGGCTATCCGTAGATTTATAGACGGCGGTCAGGGTATCGACGGCGACATCCAAAAGCGAATGGGTACGGCGATAATAGCGATAAACAACGACGTAGCAGTCGACGTGCTAAAGTCAAATTTGGACGAGCTTGACGCGCTGATATACGAAAACGTAGCCAAGCTACCTATGGACTCGGGCTCGCTAGCTACCAACGTGGTTTTACCTGATAGCGCCGAGGATGACGCGGCTACTGATTTTGCGCCAGTCGTTGCAAACATAAAGGCAAAAATCGCCGACGCGATCAAACTTTACGCCGCAAAAGACGTAGCTAAAGCTATGAGCGATGCGCAGGATATTTACTTCGACGAGTTCGAAGGTAGCGGCATGGAAAACAAAGTAGGCGCGATAGACGTCGGCCTAAAAACTAAGATAGAAGGAAATTTCGGCGAAGTAGTCGCGCTGATGAAAGCGGGCGTGAGCGTCGAGAGACTCCAGCAAGCAGCCGATAATCTAGGCGCAAATTTAGACGCCGCGCTAGAAAAAACAAGCGGCAGCAGTTCGCCTTGGGCGTTATTTCTTTACGCGCTTACGATCATACTTCGCGAGGGATTTGAAGCGCTCATTATCGTAGCGGCCGTCGTGGCGTATCTACTAAAAACCGGCAACGAAAAACGCATGAGTATCGTTTATAGCTCGCTTGCCGTAGCGGTCGTGTTAAGCTTTGTTATGGCGTGGATTATGAATTTGATATTTGCCGACGCTGCTGGTCAAAAAAGAGAGGTGATGGAGGGCGCGGTGATGCTTATCGCCGTGGGACTGCTCTTTTACGTCGGTTTTTGGCTACTTTCAAATGCGGGCGCGAAAAAATGGAGCAAATATATCCAAAGCCACGTCAGCGAGTCGATATCCGCAGGCTCTGCTAAGGCGCTTTGGTGGACGGTATTTTTAGCCGTATTTAGAGAGGGCGCGGAGACCGTGCTTTTCTATCAGGCGCTAATTTTTGACGCTAAAGATAGCGCAGGCTACTCGATGATCGCGCTGGGATTTGTAGTAGGACTCGTCGTCTTGCTAGTTACTTACTATGTGTTTAAAATTTTTGCTATCAAAATCCCGATCAAGCCGTTTTTCTTGGTCACTTCGGCGATCATCTTTTATATGTCGATCGTGTTTGTGGGCAAGGGGCTCATGGAGTTCGTCGAGGGTAAAATTTTCGTTCCGACTAAGATCGAAGGCTTCCCTACTATCGAGTGGTTGGGCATTTATCCGTATTACGAGAGCTTGATACCGCAGGCTATCATGGTAGCGGCGCTAATCATCGGCGTGATCATAATGAAAAACAAGCAAGCCAAAGAGGCTTAAATTTGACGTTTCTAGCTTTCGCGGGTTGCCGCGAAGCTTAAAAATAAATTTACAAACCAATTAAAGGAGAGAACATGAACAAATTCGTTAAAACAGCTTTGGCATTCAGCCTTGCTGCTTCAGTTGCCGTAGCGGGCGAGTTTCCTATCGGCGATCCGGTAGAAATCAACGGTATGGAGATAGCTGCCGTTTATCTAGAGCCTATCGACATGGAGCCAAAGGGCATCGACCTAGCTCCTAGCAAAGCCGACATCCACCTAGAGGCCGACATACACGCTATCGAGGGAAACAAAAACGGTTTTGCGGCCGGCGAGTGGATCCCTTATCTAAAAGTTAATTACGAGCTAAAAAACCTAGATAACGGCAAAGTTAAAAAAGGTACATTTATGCCTATGGTCGCTCAGGACGGCCCTCACTACGGAGCCAACCTAAAAATGGATACGGGCGTGGGCAACTACGAGCTAAAATTTCATATAGAAAATCCTGAAAAACAAGGCTTCGGTCGCCATGCGGATAAAGAAACCGGCGTAGGTAAATGGTTTGAGCCTTTCACTACGACTTATAAGTTCCAATATACCGGGGCGCCTGCTAAATAATTCGGGCTTAGAGCGGCTAAGCCCGCTCTAAATTTCACTTAAATTCTCAAATTTTAGGGATAATCATGTCTATATATTTCGTCCAAGTTATCTCATCGTTACTGGGATTTGTCCTTTTTGCAGCGTTAAACAACGACAAAAAGAGCCTAAAAGCGCTGTTTCTACCCTCGGTTTTGGGTATTGCTGCAGGCATAGTCGTTTTTAAGATCGCTAGACTCACGCTTCACGACGTCGGCGTGAAAATGGTGTTTGACGCGGCTACTTTGGTATTTTTGCTAGTTAGCGCGCTTTGGATTTTTATCAAATTTAACCCTGCAAAGATGATAACGTTTTTCGCTCTCGGTGCGGGCTACGGCCTCACGTACGCTCACGCTAGCGCGAATTTTCCGGTATTTGCCGGCGAGCTGCTCGACACGCAGTCTATCATCAGCCTATTTTTGATGATATTTGCGTTTTTGCTTTTACTGATTTTATTTTTCGTCGTTTCAAATTTAAAAGAGTGCCTATGCAAGCATGTCTTATGGACGTTCTCGCTTCTTTTACTTGCGGTTTTGATAGTGCAGGCTCTTTCAAACACGGGGCTTGAGTTTATGAGAGCGGGCATGATACCTACGTATCCGTGGGCGCTCTCGCTCGTGGCTAAGGGCATTTATTATACGACGTTTGCGCAGTATTTTTTCATCTTTTTAGTTTTGGTTTTGGCGGTTATAAATTTCAAAAAACGCCCGACTCCGCTCGTAAAATCGGTTGTGGGCTCAAATAAATTTAGATTTAACAACGCGGCTAGAAATTTCATGGCGGCAAACTCAAAAAGCAGTATAGCTATCGTCGTTACGGCTCTGATTTTCGGGCTTTACTACGACCTGCACGCATCTAAACCGCCTGAGATCTCAGATCCTATCGTCGTAGAACCCGTAAACAACGAGTTTAAATTCGACGTCCAAGAGCTAGCCGACAATGAACTACACCGCTACGCCTACATAAACGACGAAGGTAGGGAGATAAGGTTTTTTCTTTTAAACCGCTTTTCAGACCGCGCTTCGCCGATCATCGTCTTTGACGCGTGCGCGATATGCGGCGATATGGGCTATGTCAAAAAGGGCGGCGATCTCATCTGCATCTCGTGTAACGTACGCATCTTTTTGCCGTCAGTCGGCAAAGAGGGCGGCTGCAACCCGATACCTATGCCTTTTGAATTTGACGGCAAATTCGTGACCGTGACGCTAGATACTATCCAAAGCGGCGCGAACTACTTCTCAAAAGTCGTCGAAAAAACGGTGCTAGATCCGGTAAGCCGCAAAAAGGTAAGCAACATCGGCTCGAAATCTTATTTATACTACAACAGGACGTATTTCTTTGAAAACGAAAAAACTCAGGCGGAATTTGAAGCCAACCCTGAAAAATACGTCGATATAAACGGGACTTTAAAATGAAAAATATGCAACTAAGGCTCATAAAAAGCTCGATCACCGGTTCGAAGGTGCAAAAAGGAATGGCCTTTATCACCATACTTTTGGCGACGGTTTTGATCGCTTGTATGCTAAATATCACGCTAAAAATCGGCGATCAGATCGCTAGCGAGCTACGCGGCTACGGCTCAAACATCGTCGTCTTGCCAAAGGGCGAAGCGCTAGCTATCGAGATCGAGGGTAAAAATTTCACTCCGCTAAAATCGCAAAACTACCTAAAAGAAGAGGATTTGCATAAGGTAAAGGAAATTTTTTGGCGAAATAACATCGTGGCGTTTGCGCCGTTTTTAAACGGCGAGGTAAAAGACGCTAGCGGCGAAAAATACCAAATCACTGGCACTTGGTTTGATAAATTTGCAAACGTGGCCGACGAGCCAGAGTTTAAAACGGGCGTGAAAACGCTATTTGGTTTTTGGGCGGTTGATGGCAAATGGATAGAGGACGACGACACGGCAAACGTACTCGTGGGTGAAAATTTAGCCGCGAAGCGAAATTTGAGCGTCGGCGGCGAGCTAAATTTAAACGGTCGTAGCGTAAAAATCGCGGGCGTGCTAAAAGGAGCCGGCGAAGAAAGCTATAAAATCGTAACCTCGCTAAAGCTCGCCCAGGAGCTTTTAGGCAAGCCCGGGCGGTACTCAAAAGCCGAAGTTTCAGCGATGACGATCCCCGAAAACGACCTCTCCGTCAAGGCCAGACGAAATCTAGACAACCTAGATAGCGCCGAATACGATATGTGGTACTGCTCGGCCTACGTTAGCTCCATAGCCTATCAGATCGAGGAGAACTACGCGGGCGTAGCGGCCAAGGCGATGATGCAGGTAAGCGACGCCGAGAGTAACATCGTGAAAAAAATCCAAAGCCTAATGGGTATCGTTAGCATCATCGCGCTTGCGGTCTCCTCTATCGGCATTACATCGCTGATGACTAGCGAAATTTATAGACGTAAAAAAGAGATCGGCCTGCTAAAAGCCATAGGCGCTAGCAACTTTGAAATTTACGCCCTTTTTGCGAGCGAAAGCCTAGTTGTGGCGTTTTTTGCGGGCATTTTGGGAGCGTTTTTGGGTTACGCGTTAAGTTACATAATCGCTTACAGTATCTTTGGCTACGGCATCGGCATCGCGTGGATCGTGCTTCCGCTTAGTATCGCTTTTGCACTTCTTATCTCGATCGCGGGCTCGCTCGTGCCGATGAGAAGCGTAGTTAAACTCTTGCCTGCGGAGGTGCTATATGATCGCAAATAAGGGCTTTTTTTATAACGTTATCTTTAAAAGCTTGCGCTTTGGCGCGGCTAGAGTGGGCGTCATCATCGTCTCTATCTTGCTTGGCGCGTGCGTGACAGCGGCCTTTGTAAACGTATATCTGGATATCGACTCAAAAGTAACGAAGGAGCTAAAAAGCTACGGCGCAAACGTAGTTTTCGCTCCGGCAGACCCCGTTAGCGACGCGGTAAACGAGGCTAAATTTAACGAAAAGATCGCCAAAATCCCGAGCGACAAGCTAATCGGGCAGAGCGGATATCTTTTCACGCAGGTAAACATAGGCCCAACGACTGCGATCGCTATGGGCGTCAAATTTAGCGATTTAACGCGGGTTAAGCCGTTTTTGGAGGTTAAAGAGGGGCAGGGCATAACGCTTGATTTTGACGAGAGAAACGCGCTAATCGGCACCGATTTGGCCAAACAAAGCGGCTTTAAGGTCGGCGACGTGATCGAAGTAAGACAAATCGGCGCGAATTCGGGCGAAAAGGTAAAGATCCGCGGCATCGTGCAAGACGGCGATAAAGAGGACTCGCTACTCATCATCTCGCTGCCTCTAGCGCAAAAGATAGCAAACGAGCCAAATACGCTAAACTATGCAGAAGCCGTAGTAACGGGTAAATTTGACTACATAAGCGAGCTTGGCAAAAGTCTTAGCGACGAGCAAATTTCGGTTAAACCCGTGGCTAAAATTTCAAAATCAGAGGGCCTAATTTTAGACAAGATTAAGCTTTTGATGGCGCTTGTTAGCTTTGTCATTTTGCTCATCACTTCTATGTGCGTAAACACGACGCTAAGCGCGATTTTATTCTCGCGCTCAAAGGAGATCGCACTGCTTAGAGCGCTTGGAGCTAGCAAGAAAAACGTGTTAAATTTGTTCGGCGTCGAGACCTTCGTCACGGCATTTGCGGCGGCTTTGGCTGGCGCTATTTTAGGCTACGGCTTAGCGCAAATTTTAGGCTACGCGATTTTTGATTCGAGCATAGATTTTAGATTTATGAGTATACCGATAGCGATGGTTATCTCGCTCGTTTTTGCAGGCGTGGCCTCGATCTATCCGATCAAACGGGCGCTAGAAAATAAGATGGCCGATATTTTAAGAGGAGAATAATATGCAGTACGCGATAAGATTAAACGGGATAGAAAAAAGATTCGGCGAAGTAAGGGCGCTAGAGAGCATTACATTTGACGTAAACGCCGGCGAGTGGGTCAGCATAATGGGTCCAAGCGGCAGCGGCAAAAGTACGCTGGTAAATATCCTCTCGCTGATGGACGAGCCAACCGCAGGCACATACATGCTAGGCGGAGACGACGCTAGTAGGCTTAGCGACGAGGAGACGCTCAAATTTCGCCGCGAAAAGATCGGGCTGATATTTCAGCAGTTTCACCTCATCCCCTACCTAAACTGCGTCGAAAACGTGATGATAGCGCAGTACTATCACAGCAGCGTGGACGAAGAGGATGCTAAAAAGGCTCTCGAGCGAGTGGGGCTAGGACATAGGCTAGATCACCGTCCGAGCCAGCTTAGCGGCGGCGAGCAGCAGCGTCTGTGCATCGCGCGCGCCCTGATAAACGATCCTGATATTTTGATAGCCGACGAACCAACGGGCAACCTCGACGAAGCCAACGAGCGCGTAGTTTTGGAGCTGTTTCAAAAGCTGCGAAGTGAGGGCAAAACGATCCTTCTCATCACGCACAACCCGGATCTCGGGCAGTTTGGCGATAAGATCGTCTATCTAAGACACGGCAAGATGGAAAATATTCACTACGTGAGCGACGGCGAGCGTGCTCAGGCATGCGAGAGGTTAGCGAGCGAGCCAAAGGGTCAAACCGCCTTTGCGACGGTTTAAATTTGGGAGAATTATGATAAAAAAATATATATTATTAGTCTTTGCGGCGGCGATGATAGCGGGCTGCGGAAATAGCGGCTTTGACAAGCACCACATTAGCCTAAACTCGCCAAAGGGCGTTGATACGCACTATTTTCCCGAGGGCAGGCGGCTTAAAACGGACGGCAAGCCCTATATGCTCTTTTTCTTCGGCACATCCTGCGGCGCCTGCGTAGCGCAAGCTCCGATCGTAAATGAAATTTACTCCGAATTTAAGGACAAATTCGGCGTTTACGGGATATTTGGACCGAGTCTTGGATTTGACAAAGATATCGACATGGTTAGGCAGCACCATATCGACTACGACGTCATTAGCGATAAAGTTTCGGTCGATTATTTCAGCAAAGCAGTCGGCGGCGTGATGGGCGTGCCCGCGATATTCGTCTTTGACGGCGAGGGCAATCTCAAAAAGCGCTTCATCGGACTCACGCCAAAAGCAACTCTTGAAAACGAGATCAAGCTGGTATTATAAATTTACTCAAACGTAAAGATTTAGTAGTAAAATACGCTTAAATTTGATCCTAAATTTGACCCGTCCGCGTTAAATTTGCGGCGGTCAAATTTGAGCGAGGAGACGCGAAATGAAACTAAAAATTTTCTCTATTTTGCTATTTGCGATTTTTTTCGTAGGCTGCGGCGAGCCCCGCACACCCGAGCTTTACGCTAGAAGCACGGTGCCTATTTTTATCACTAACGGCGACGTAAAAAAAGCCTCGCGCAGCGTTTACGTTTACTTTAAAAACTCCTGCGGCTACGCAAACACGCTAGAAAACACCGTGCGAAACAAGCTACTGCAAAACGGCTTTACCCAAAGCATGGATCAAAAGAGCGCTGATATCGTGATAATGGGCGATTTTGCAAGCTTGCAGCGCTTTGAGCGACGCGAACGCCCGCGCGCGTATATGAGCATGGGTTATGGCTGGGGCGGCTACGGATACAGGCGTAGCATGGGCTTTGGTATGCTTTTTGGCGACCCGTTTGACGATGATTTTTACGACAGGACCGATTATTATCTTTACAGAGCCTATATCAGCGTGATGATCCGCGCAAACGGCAGCGAGCAAAGGACAAATCTCGAGATCGAAAGCGGCCAGAATCTTTATTCGCCAAGTTATATAATCCCATACATAGAAGAAAAGGCGGCGACGCAGATACTTAGTTTCTTTTATCCTTAAACGGCTTGTCTTTTTCCGCTATACGGCGTTGAAATTTAAATTTTAAGCTCGGCAGACTATCTTTGCTTCGCTTTGCTCGCAACTGCAAGCAGAGGTCTAGCCTACGCTTAAAATTTAAATTCCGCCTTGTCTAGCGAAAAAATACTGCGCCTTATCGTTTTACGTTCAAATTTGAAGTCAAATTTGTAAATTTCGGCTTCAAATTTTACTTACCGAGACCAACACCCTGAAAATATAAATTTAAATTTGCGACGCTTTGCATCAGCAAAGCAATGTCGCCACCTCTCACATGCAGTGGGGTTAGAGAGGGCTTCTGCGTCGCTGCACTAGCAGCTGCAAGCAGACGGGAGAGGGTCTGCCTTCGGCAGTTGCGAGTGTGTAGCACGACGCAAAGGAAGGCGACGCTCTACTTTAGCTTCACTACGTTCGCTACCGTCGCCCTATGGGCTTGAGACTGCTTCGCTAGCAGCTGCAAGCAGACCGTAAGTAGAACCCCTTCCTCTCCCAAAGTAAAGAGAAAGGTGAACACCAAAGGGAGCTATTTTGCTAGTTTCGCTCGCAACTGCTTCCCTAAATGCTGCGAACGCAAAGCGTGAAGCAGAGCAGAATATAATTCAAGCCCCTTTCTCCTTAGCAAGAAAGATTAAATTTAATACATAACGCCAAATTTAACCAAATCAAATTTAGCATCTTGAAGGTGCGGGTCTCGGTGCCTAAAATTTACGTCTATCAAATTTAACTTCGCTAGCGCCAAATTTGCCGCCGTATGCAAACCAAGCCGCACGAAATTTATAAATCTTATCTTAACGAAAATCAAGAAATACTCAAATACTTTTATATATAATTGTGATAGGAAAAATCAAAATTATCATAAAGGATTTTAAATGAGACTAGCTATCAGTCTAGCTGCGGCTGCGACGGCGCTATTTGCAAACGGCGCAAATCCCGACGTCATAAAGCCGATAAAGGATTTTACGCCTCCGCCGCCGTATACGCCAAACATCGCTCAAAGCGCGTTTCCGGAAAATCAATTTGACCGCGCGCCCAGGGATGATTATTTTTTCGTGACGGATTTGCTTGATAATTCTATGGATAAATTTCACGTCGCGGGCGGATTTTACGGCAGTACGTTTTACGGTTCGGGACTTTTTAAATACCGCGGCGCAAATTTCTACACGATTTTAAACGCGAACTTTTCTAAAGCCAACCGCTACAAAGACGGCGGCGGCAGAGAGTGGAACTACGGCTACGCCAGGCAGGGGCAAAGCGCGGTCGTGGGTTTCGTGCCTAGCGAGCTAAGCGAGTTTAGATTTACGCTCGTGCACGACAACATCGACGACGACAAGCAGCCTCACCACCTCATAGACGCCGTCAAAACCGAGCGATACGTCGGTAAATTTAACGCTCGCATCGGCGCGGAGGATCTATCAAATACGCTAAATTTCGAGTTGATGCTGCGCGACGTGAGCAGAAACGCCGACAACTATCGCCTAAGAAGCACGTCGCCAACGGTCAAGGTCGAACTGGATAGAAAAATCGTGGACGCCGAGCTAAAATACGACGCGGATTTTGGTGGCTTTCACAATCTAGCTGGCATCAGCTATCAGCATGATAATCACGAGGGCAAAAGGTACGTAAAACAGCCCGGCGGCTGGGTTTTTAACGGCTATAGGTTTGCCGACGTGACAAATAAGCGAACGAGGATTTTTGATACGCTAAGCTATAAATTTAGCGACGCTCACAAGCTTAGCCTTGCGCTAAACTACGACTGGATGAAGTCAAATTTAAAGGGATTAAACGAGCCTTATTTTGCGCCCGCCGCACCTCTTAGGACGGTAAAAGGGCTTATCCGTAGCGTTTACGGCTACGATTTTGACGGTAGCGTCAAGCAAGACGGTCTAAGCGCAAGCCTAAAATACGATTTTACGCCAAACGAGCTAGATAGCTACTACGCGGCGCTCGAGAGCTTGCAGCGCATACCCGGCAACATGGAGCGATTTAACACGCTTTACGGTCCGATGAATAACGGCTGGGTGAGCAATCCGCTGCTAAAGCCCGAGCGTCACAACCGCGTAAATTTGGGCTTTACCTATAAGAGCGAATTTTATAAAGATTACTTAAGTTCGCGCCAGGGCGAGGATAGCTTTAGCGTGGGCGGGCACTTTATCGCAGACGACGCGCAGGATCTGGTTATCTACGATCGCCGTCATGCCGCTTCATCCACACCGCAAATAAACAGAAACGCCGTCATCACGCGCAACGTCGATGCTAGGATTTATAGCGTAAATTTGCGCGGAGAGTATAATTTCGCTCGAAATTTTGGGCTAAAAACCTCGCTATTTTACAACTACGGACAAAACAAAACCGACGGTAGACCGCTCTATCAAATTCGCCCGTTTGAGGCGAATTTGGCCTTTGATTACAAAGACTACGCGAGCTTTGGCAGCTACAATATCGGCACTGCGGTGCGCTACGTAGCAAAGCAAAACAGGGGAGATTTCGATAAAACCACCGGCTTTGGTATCGACAAGCGCAAAGCCACAAAGAGCTTTACGACGATGGACGTTTACGGCGGGTTTGAGTTTAAAAACAGCTGGGGCGTGAGGCTTGGCGTGACGAATATCTTTGATAAAGATTACGCCGAGTTTATCAGTGGCGAGCACGTAGGAGCGCTAGATCCAGATCCGGTGGTGCGTGCGCCGGGGAGGGCGGTGTTTGTTAGCTTTCACTCTAGTTTTTAAAACTTAAGCGGCGGCTCGTCTTTTTGCTCTATACTTCGTTACTTTTAAATTTGGCTCGGTCATTACCTGCATGGTAACTCCCCGTCGCCAAATTTAAAAGCGCCTCGTCTAGAGCAAAAATACTTCGCCTTGTCGTTTTACGTTCAAATTTGCAAATTTGAGTCGCCGAGACTCACTCAAAAAAAAAGATTAAAATTTGAACGCTCAAATTTAACAACTCAAATCAATAAAAAATCAAAATTTAGATCAAGATTTTTGATTTAAATCTTGGGTATAATTATCAAAAATAAGTTGAGGCAAAGTCAAATTTGCCTCGAGTAAATTTAGCATTTTTGCGGTGCGGGTTCAGGCAAGTAAAATTTAAACGCTCAAATTTATCGTTTAAATTTGACCGCCAAATTTGACGCCCGAAGCCGATCCGCAAAGCGAAGCGAAATAAAATTTAAAATCTTAATACAAGGAGAAAGCTATGAACAGACGAGGATTTTTAGGACTTGGCGCGGCACTGGGCGCGACGGCTTTTGCGCCGAATTTGCTTGCTAAAGAGATATTTGACGTGTGGGGGATGCCCGCGATCCCTAGCACCATGCTGGCCGTGGCGAGCATACAAGGCGAGCTAAGCAAAACTCACGACATAAAGCTAAGGATCTGGAACAGCCCCGATCAGCTGCGCGCTGGCGTGGCTAGCGGCGAGATGAAACTAACCGCGGCTCCTAGTAACGTGGGCGTAAATTTGGCCAATCAGGGCATGAATTTCGGCCTGCTAAATATCATGACTAACGGCCTTCAAAACATCCTCGTTAAAGACCCTAGTATCAAAAGCATCGAGGATCTAATCGGCAAAAAGCTAATCATGCCGTTTAAAAACGATATGCCTGACCTCGTGCTGCGCGCCATCTGCAAAAAACGAGGCGTAGATATCTCTAAAATCGAGATCAACTACGTCCAAACTCCGCCTGAAGCCATAGGGCTATTTTTGCAAAAGGATTTCGACGCGGCCCTATCGATCGAGCCGATGAGCTCGGCTGCGATACTGCGCGGCAAGAAAATGGGCGTGGACGTGCGCGTGGGCTTTGAGCTGCCTGAGGTTTGGGGCGAGAGCTTTGGTATCAAGCCATATATCCCGCAGGCAGGGCTCATCGTGGATCTAGACTACTATAACGCAAACAGAGATGTTTTTGAGATATTTCACAAAGACATGCAAAATGCTCTAAAATGGATCCTAGAAAACAAACAAAGCGCGGCGCAAATCGGCGCGCAGTACCTGCCGGCTCCAGAGCCTGCACTTGCAAACGCGTTTGAGCGTTCAAATTTGACCGTGACGAAGGCTAAGGATTTGACGGACGAGCTTATGAGCTTTTTTGAGGTACTTTTTGAGCTAAATCCTAAGCTTCTGGGCGGTAAAATGCCCGATAAGAGCCTATTTTTATGATACTTATAGATAACGTCAAAAAAGACCGCGGCGCGTTTTTAAAGGTCGCAGACTACCTTTGGGGCGGATTTAGCGGACTTGCGACGATAGCGCTTATCATCGCGCTTTGGCAGATCGGTAGCGAGCTGGGAGGCGAGTTTTTACTCCCGGCTCCGCAGGCTGTTTTCGTGCGGGCTTACGAGCTTTTGGCGGATTATAAAAATAGCGAGATAAACATCACTCTCGTGCGCTCTCTAGTCGGAGTCGGCACGGCCTGTGCTATCGGTATCACGCTGGGGCTGGTTGCGGGCGCGTATAAAAGCTTTGCCGCGTTTTTAAAGCCGGTTATCACGACGCTGCTTTCTATGCCGCCTATTATTTGGATCGTTTTAGCTATATTTTGGTTCGGGTTTGGAAACGCGAGCACTATCTTTACGATCATTATCACGGTTTTGCCGCTAACCTTTGCTAGCTCGATGGTCGGCATGATGAGCGTGAGCGAGGAGCTAAAGGAGATGTTTGACGCCTATAAACTGGGCGTTTGCAAAAAGATTCGCCACCTTTACGTTCCGCATCTAACTAGCCACATCATTAGCTCTCTAAGCGTCGCCGTAGGCATGGGTGTAAAGATCGTCATCATGGGCGAGCTGCTGGGTGCGAACGACGGTATGGGCGCAAAGATCGCAAACGCGCGCGTGATGCTAGATACCACCGAGGTGATGGCCTACGTCGTGCTCACTATCGCTATCATTATGCTTTTTGAGTATCTGGTTATCGAGCCGCTAAAGATCACGCTAATGCCGTGGAAAAGGTAGTTTGCTATGCTAGAACTTCAAAATTTAGAATACGAAATTTTACGCGACAAGGTCGTGCGCGATTTTAGTTTAAAAGTCGGCGCGGGCGAAGTAGTGACGCTATTTGGTGCGAGCGGCTGCGGTAAAACCACGATCCTGCGCCTGATCTCGGGTCTCATAGACCCGCGCAAAGGTAAAATAATCAATAAATTTAACAAAACGACCTATCTCTTTCAGGAAAATCGCCTGCTCGAGTGGAAAAACGCGCTCGATAACGTGATGCTCGTGATGGATGAGCCTGACGAAAAGACCGTGATAGAGCTCTTTGCTAGACTTGGACTAACGGAAAAAGACGCGCTAAAGTACCCTGACGAACTAAGCGGCGGCATGCGTCAAAGAGTGGCTTTCGTGCGGGCGATCGTGACAAAGCCTGATTTGCTGCTGATGGACGAGCCGTTTTCGGGGCTTGATTATGATATGAAAGAAATCCTGATAGACATCGTCACGCGCCGCGTGGAGGAGGGCATGAGCGTAGTGCTGGTGACCCACGACAGGATGGAAGCGACTAGGATGTCTAGTAAAATTTGCTTTTTAGCGAGCAAGGGCGCGGTGATCGAGCGAGAGCTGGAGCTAGACCGTGCCTTTTCGCAGCGGGATTTTGTCTACGCTAGCGGCGTGATAGACGAAAATTTTAAAGGAAAAATTTATTATGATTAACGACTTTTTCACCCATCCGATGAGAATTTTTTTCCTTACGAGCGCGGTTTGCGCGGTGCTGGGCGGTGCGGTGTTTTTTGCACCCGTAGATTTTGTTAGCTGGCACAAATTTATCTTTTTGCACCTGGTTGCAGCCCTTGCGTACTCGGGATTTTTACTGACGGGGCTAACCGATTGGACGAATTTTGGCGGAGGGCTAAAAAAGCACGCCTGCGTTATGTTTGCGTTTTTTGCGGCGAGTTTTTTTAGCGCATTTTTTAGCCTGTTTGCGGCGCATTTTTTTATGGCGCTTTTTTGGGCGTATCTGGCCGGGCTTTGCGTCTATATGATCTGGCTTGATAGAAACGACGATCAGCTGGGCGTTTTGGCATTTTTACTCGGTATTTTGGGCTTTGAGATTTACTATTTGATTAGCGGCGAGGAGAGATTTTTAAATTTACAAATTCACCTGCACGTGATCGCGATTTTGCTTATATCTTTTCGCGTTAGCGTCGTGCTTGGCAAGGAGGCGTTAAACCGCGAACCAGGTATGCAAGACGCGGCCTTTGTGCCAAATTTCGTTTATAAAAACATCGCAATCGTTAGCGTTTGCGCGTTTTTGTTAGTTAGCCTGTTTTTTGAAGGCAGCAAGGCGATAAATTTCGCTGCGATAGCCTGCGGTAGCGCGATTTTAGCTAAGCTAAAAGAGTGGCACTACAAGGAGCTTTTGCGCCATAACTTCGTGATTTACTACTACCTGATGCAGCTTTTGCTGGCCGCGGCGTATATCCTTTACGGCGCGAGCGGGATTTTGGGGCTGGGGCTAGAGACAAACATGCTGCACGTCATCGCGCTAAACGGCATTATTTTTAGCATTATGCTTATCTTTAACATCGCGGGTTTGCGCCACAGCGGGCAGGAGCTTGAGTTTTTGCGTCTTAGCAAGATCGCCTTTGCGCTTGTCATTGCCGCAGGCGTTTGCAGAGGCTTTTTAGCTTACGTTTGGAGCGGATTTTACATCCATCTGCCCGCAACTCTCATCGCCGTAGCCTTCGCGCTTTGGTTTATCGATTTTTATAAAATATTTAGAGATAACGAGTTTAGCGACGATCCTGAGTAGGCTAATCCAGCGTCCTTTTATACCTAGCGAGCGATATGGCCGTGCTAACGCATAAAAACGCCAAAATTGCGGCTAGGTCGTAGTAAAAATCGCTAAGCTGGGCGCTTTTTAGCCATACGCCTCTAATGATACGCAAAAAATGCGTTAGCGGAAAGCACTCGCCGATAAACCGCGCCCACGCGGGCATCCCGTAAAAAGGAAACATAAATCCAGATAGCAACATCGAAGGCAAAAAGAAAAAATAAGTCATCTGCATCGCTTGCAGCTGGCTGCGAGCTAGCGTGCTAAATGTAAATCCCACGCCCAAATTTGCAAGCATCAGCAAGGTGCAAGCCGTAAAAAGCGCTACCCAGTCGCCGATAGGGGGCAACCCGAAAAGTAGTCTAGCTATAAGCAAAAGCGCTCCTACTTGCAGGTAGGCTATGAACAGATAGGGCAAAATTTTGCCTATCATCACTTCAGCCGGGCGCAGAGGAGCGGCGAGTAGATTTTCCATCGTGCCGCGCTCAAACTCCCTCGTTACCGAGATACTTGTTAGCAGGATCGTCGTTAGCGTGAGCAAGATACCCATGAGCCCGGGGATGATCTGATAGCGCGTGAGTAGCTCCGGGTTGTAGCGAGAATGAGCGCGTAGTTCAAATTCCGCCCTAGGCTGCGCGTAGCCGGGTTTATCTCTAGCTAGAGCCTGCTCAAATGCCATTTGCAGCGCGGCCGCGGCACCAGAGTTTGCCGAGGGATCGGTAGCGTCGGTGGCGATTAAAATTTTAGGCGTTTGGCCTCGCATGAGGTCGCGTTCTAAATTTGGCGGAAAATATATAATAAACTGTGCCTCGCCGCTTTGCATCATGGCTTCGGCCCCGTCCGCGTCCGCGCCGACGTGTTTGACGTCGAAAAACTCCGTATTTTTCATCGCGCTAACTAGCGAGCGAGTGAGCTTGCCGCCGCCCTCGGCGATCACCACGGCTGATGGTAGGTGGCGCGGGTTGTTGTTTATAGCGTAACCAAAAAGCAGCATCAGCATCAGCGGCATCGCGATGATCATAGCTAGCGTCGCGCGGTCTCTTAAAATTTGACGAAATTCCTTTACGACCATCGCTGCGGTGCGTGAAAATGAGATAAATTTCATCGCCGCTCCTAAAACCGCTCGTCTTTATGAAGCTCTAGTAGGTGGATGAAAACATCCTCTAAGCTCGCTTTGATCGGTATTAGACTTAGCTTGTCCCGCGGTATCGCTAGGCCTCTAACCGCATCTTGTAGCGCGGCCTCGTTCTTTGCGGTTACGTGATAGCCGTTACCGAAAGCCGAAACGCTAAGCGCGGCGTTTGAGGCTAGCAGCGACGCTACTTCGCCCGCTCTATCTCCGCTTAGCTGCCAGACGTTTAGATCGTAGCCGGCGATGATATCTGACTGCGTGCCGCGGGCTAGGATCTTGCCGTAGGCGATGTATATGAGCTCGCGGCAGCGCTCGGCCTCGTCCATGTAGTGCGTGGAAACTAGCACCGTGATGCCATCCTGGGCTAGCTCGTGGATGATATCCCAAAACTCGCGTCTAGCCTTTGGATCTACGCCCGCCGTGGGCTCGTCTAGCAAAAGTAGCTCCGGGCCGTGCACGAGGCACATCGCAAGTGCCAGCCGCTGTTTCCAGCCGCCAGATAAACTGCCCGCTAGATGGTTCTGACGCGGGGCGAGGTCTAGGCGGTCTAGGATTTGATTTACGGCGGTTTTTTGGTTTTTGACCGCAAAAAGCCTAGCGATAAATTCCAAATTTTCCCTCACGCTAAGGTCGTCGTACCAGCCGAATTTTTGCGTCATATAGCCCGTTTTTAGGCGTATGGCTTCGCTTTGGCTGCGAAAATCATACCCTAGACAGCTGCCGCTACCGCCGTCTGGTTTTAAAAGACCGCAAAGCATGCGTATGGTAGTCGTCTTGCCGCTACCGTTTGGTCCTAAAAATCCGCACACGCTGCCCTTTTTGACCCTGATGTCGACGCCGTCCGTGATGATCTTTTTGCCGAATTTTTTGGTTAGGCCTCTAACATCGATGGCGTAGTCGCCGCTCTGCTGTTTGGGGCTCAAATTTGGAGTCAAATTTGAGCTTTGGCTTGCAGTTAAATTTGCTGCGTTTGCTAAATTTGATCCGCTCAAATTTGATTTTCTTTCGGTCTGCGACGGGGCCCTATCTTCGCCGTAAATTTTACCGCCGCGAGCGTTTAAATTTTGGCCGAGCGAAATTTTGTCCAAATTTAAACGCCGAATTTGAGCGGAGATATTTTGCGCGTTCACGGCTCTAGCCTTGCTTTTATCGGTAGCGACGGATGTAAGGCGGTTGCGTTGTTTTCGGGTACGGCTTCTACTAGATACACCAGCGTGCTTTGCGAGGTTTGGTTGTAGATGACGGGCGGGGCGTACTCGGGGGCGGACGCGATTTTTACGATACGAGCGGTAAAATCCGCGCATCCTTCGCAGCTCACGCGCGCTTTTTGTCCCTCGCGCAGGCTAGGCAGCGCTCCTGCGGGCACGAAAAATCTGATCTTTACCTCGCCCGGCGGTAGCAGAGATAGCACGGGCTGCGAGCTTTGGACGAACTCGCCCGTTTTATAAAATATATCTTCGACGAGTCCGGATCTCGGTGCTAGGACGGCGGTTTGCTCTAGCCTCCACCGCGCGGCTCGCTCCTGCGCTTCGGCCGCTTTTATTTTTGCTTTTAGGCTTGTTATTTGTTCGATTCTAGCGGGTAAATTTGCGATCTTTAGCGCGGCGTTTAGCTCGCTAACCAGGGCGTTTGCGCGGTCAAATTCCGCCTTTGCGGCGTCAAATTCTTTTTGCGAAACGGCGTTTTTAGCTAGTAGCGACTTTGCGCGTTCGTAGTTAGCCTCCGCTATCCAAAGCGCGGCCTTGGCTTGTTGTAGCTCGGCATCTATCCGCTCGATCTCCTCGGGGCGCTTGCCAGTGCTAAGGTCGGCCAGTTCGGCTTCTAGGGCGCTCACGTTAGCCTTTTCGGCGTCTAAATTTGCTAGCGCTTCGGCGCTATCAAGCACAAAAAGCGGCTCGCCCTCTTTAACGGCGGCGCCCTCTTTGACGCTCAAATTTACGATCCGTCCGCTAACGCTAGGCGCCACGTAAAGATAATCGCCCTCGACGTAGCCGTTAAAAAACGCGCTCCCCTTCTCATCCGCACAGCCTGTAAAAATCAGGATAAAAAAGGCAAAAAACGCGTAAAATTTGCTCAAATTTAAACCCATTTCGCCTCCTTGAAGCCGCTATTTAATTAGCATTATACCCCGCTTTGGTTAAATTTGACTACATTTTAGGACTTGCGCGGTATTTGAAAGGGAACACTATCGGCGTGTAGACTTCAGATAGTGCGGTAGAAGCGGCGGTTTTTTGTATCTCTTTTTAGGAAAGAATAACTTAAATTTGGAGCAAATCTATACGGCATTTAGCATTTTTCGAGTTTGAAATTTTCCTGATGCGCTTTATAAGCACTATAAAAACGGCAACTCAAAAAAAGAGGATAAAAAATATCCGCTTTAAGCTTTCTTTGAAGAGCAAGATTATATAATTCCCATTTTAACGATAGTAGTTATTAATATTAAATATTGAGGAGAGGAAATGAAAAAAATCATTTCAGGTGCGCTGGCCACGTCATTGCTGGCTGCTTCGGCATTTGCTTTTAGTGTAGATGGCAACCCTAGCGTCAAATTCGTTGGTTATAAGTTGGCTAACAAAACAGCCGTCGAGGGTACATTTAAAGATCTTGGCTTTAAAAGCGCGGAAAACGCAAATTTTGCCGATTTTCTAAAAACCTTTGAGTTTAACATCGATCCTAAAAATATCGATACAAAGTTGCCCGATCGCGACAAACGTATCGGTATGATCTTTGACGGCAACGCAATAACAGCTAAAATCGTATCCGTAAGCGGCGACGAAAAAGCGGGCGAAGCTGAAGTCGAAGTTAGCGTAAAAGGAAACTCAAAGTCTTACAAAACGCAGTATACGGTGGAAGATGGTAAACTAAAGGCTAAAATCGGCATTGATTTGTTGGCTGATTTGAAACTCAATGAGACATTTGAAAAATACGCAGCTTCAGCCAAGCCTTTTCATGGTGGCAAAAGCTATCCGGATGTAGAAATCTTACTTGAAGCTAAAATAAAATAATCCTTAAATTCGGCGCTTAAAGATCTGCTTGCGCCGAATTTTCTACTTTATTATTATTTTTTATTCCGTAATGCCGAAAAATCGATAACTTAAGATATAATGAGCCGTAAAATTTAATTAAGGCGAAAAAATGACGACGAAAGAAAATAAAAAAGGGGCGGTAAGCGCACTATTTTTGGCTATTGCGCTGTTTGCGGCGGGGTGCGCGGGGTATTTTTATTACGGCATAGGCGGAACAGGCATTTTTACGATGATCGTTGCCGTGATCTGCGCCGTTTTTTGCGTGAAAAAGATATTTCAGGTTAGCTTTCTAAGCATCGATGACGACGGGTTTTTGGTGCAAAAGGGTAGCAAGAACGCCAAATTTTACTTTAAAGATATCGAAGAGATCGGCGTTCGCATGGTAGATGCCAAACGCAAAATCGACGTTTTAAACGTGAGGTTTAAAAGAGGCAAACTAGACCGCGACGCCGCTGATGGCCTCATGCAGCCTATCGGCGACGAGGATGCCGTGATATACGATAAATACGAGCTATCCAAGCACGAGGTTTTTAAAATTTTAAAGCAGAAATTTGAGGCGTTAAACGCGCAAAAAAGC
>CAURWB010000004.1:0-64855 GCA_963528245.1 uncultured Campylobacter sp.
TATTTTCGCCATCTTTAATATTGGGTGCTTATTTTACCCCGTTGGAGTTTGAAACCAAACGGTGCTAAAGCTTGAGCGAAACCCATGATATAGTTAAAATTTACTCCGTTGGAGTTTTGAAGTAATAAATTTTTTGCAATCATAGCATTGTTTGGTCTGTTGCGTGCAGACGACAAAAACATAATGTTAAATTTTTCAAAAAATAAATTTACAATAAATCGTTTATTGTTTTCAGCTAATTTATATAGTAGCCTACCGGTTGATTGCCTGCAAGCAGTTTTTCTAGCTTACGATTTTTAAAGAATTTGACGACGTCAAACGCGATCTTGGCAGCCAAAAGCGCCAAAAAAACGTGTCTAAAAGCATAAAATTTGCCTAAATATTTATGCTTTTTCATGAGCTTTAGCGCGAGCGTTTTTATCGCCTCTATCGGCTTTTTGATTGCTTCGCCGATCATTTTGTCCTTTATCTCGTGGATGACGAGAGCGGTGATGGTTTTTAGGTATTTTTTTGTTTTGGGGGCGGGTAAATTTTGCGTCGCAGTTTTGCCGTAAACGCCGTCAATCCAATCTTCAAAATTTTGCCGAGCATTTTTGCTTTTTAGGAGCTTTTCGCCGGCTTTGCTTATCTCGTAAATCCCGCGCGAAGTCTTTAAAACTATCCTTTTTTCTTGCGGTAAAGCTTGAATTTTAGGGCTATTTGCTATAACGCCTAAAAGCGCGTCCGTTTTGCTTTGGCTCGCACCCATTTCGCGCGATAAAAACTCCGCTATTTCTTTACGACTCGCCTTTTCTCTCTCGTTTAAAAACTGCGCCAATAAAAATAATCCTTGATAATCCACCGCAAAAACTCTCATTATTATATTAAAATGAGAATTATACTTAAAATATCTCAAAATAAAATAAAAGCCAGTATCATTTTGATTTTGGCGCGTTGAGCGATAAACCAAAATTTGAGCTTTTAGTGATACTTCAGCGCAAAGCAAAAGGCTTGAATTTCAAATTCGGGATTAATCTACATAAAAGCGACGTATTTACGGTAAATTTTACCAAATCGCGCAGAGTTCTAGTGCAGTCGGCGTGCTTTGGTAAATTTACAAAAGATAGCAAAATTTACCGACTAATTATACGTACAAAAAGGGCGAAATTTAGTTGCCCGTCAGTCTAAATTTGAAGCTTGGGCTTTAGCAAATCAAACAAATTTAAGCCCAAAGTAGCCAGAAATTGGTGCCAAATTTAGCTTGCGAGCAAATCCAAATTTGAGATGGCAAAGGATATATCGCTAAATTTTAGCCATCAAAATTTACTGCGAAAGCAATTTTAAATTCAGCGTCAAATTTATTTTGCTGGTGAGCTTTTTAAGGCAAATTTAACTAACGAAAAACTCTTGCGCAGCCTGTTTACTTTCAAAAGGCTTCACGCGAATTTCGCGTTCGCCGACTCTAGCTCGTACCGCCGCGTCCTTATCCGTCTTGGTATAAGCAAGCGCCAGCCGCACGGCAAACTCGAGGTCGGACTCGTTAAATTTAGCGTCCACTAAGCTCACCGCGCCCACGATATCGCCGTCAAATTTGATCTGCGTAAATTTCGGATTATTTAGGGCTAGCAGTTTGGCGTTGTCGTTTTCGTCGCGGCCGATGACCATTTTGGTGCCGTTTGCCAGGCGCAGATGCCGCCCGATACGCAGCAGCTGCATATCTGCGCTAGTCATATCCGGGTCAAATTTGATGAAATCTTTGATTTTATTCGCAAAGCTCTCGATCGTGAGCAAGCACCCGCCGCCGGGCGTCTCATACTCGCTAAAGCCAAACTCTTTCGCAAGCGCGAGCTGTCTTTTGCGGTCGCGTCCGCTGATGGCGAGCAGTTTGCTGCGATCGACCCAGCCTTCGCGCTCGGGCTTTGTGGGCTTCATCAGCTGCGCAGACATCGGGCGCAAGATGAGATCATCCTCGTCGCCGGCAGCGTTTTTGACCTGCGCCATCGCGTCGCGTCTTTGGCTCATCGGACGCTGGCCGATCACCTCACCCGTCGCGATAAAGTCCGCGCCCTCCGAGCGCATCATCGCAAGCGCCGTTTTAAACATATATCCGTGGCAGTCGATGCAGGGGTTAAAGTGCTTGCCGTAGCCGTGCTTTGGCGTAAAAAGCACCTCGCGCAGGTATTCGCTTCTGATATCTACGATCTTAAACTCGGCTCCGGCTTCATTCGCGCGGCGGCGTAAAATTTCCGCCTTTTTCTCGTCGCCGCTAAAGCCGATGTCGATATGGATCGCTGTAACTTCGATGCCTTGGGTTGTCAGCAGCTTGATAGAGATCATACTATCAAGCCCGCCGCTAAATAAAACTAATGCTTTCATTTTTTAAGTTCCTTTAAAATTTCGTTAATTTTTTTTAGTATCGGTTGCTTTTCTTCTAGCGAGATTTGCGACGCCGAATACTTTTTGTATAAATTTTTGTAAAATCTTGTTTTAAAAAATTTTAGGTTTTGTAAAATTTCCTCCTCGTTTTTAAACGCCTCGTATTTTTCAAATATTATCTCGCGCACGGACGGATCGTTCGCGTCCGCTCCCGCCGCGATCGCTTCGTAGACTGCCCTGTGGCGCGCGAAATAATCGGGCTTTAAATTTTCTAAAATAAATTTTTTTAGACTCTCGTTTTCTATCATCGTTTTTAAAATTTGGATTTCTAGCGGGTCTTTGCGTCCCGAGTTTGCGCGGAAATTTTGCGTTTCGTAGCCCTGCGCGTTTTGCTCCGTCCCGCCGTAGCCTTGCCGCATCGGCGAATTTGATCCGCGTGAGAGGCGAAACGACCCCTCGGCTATCTTTAAAATTTTAGCCACGAGCGGCGCGTAGGAGTTTGCGACGACGGGTTTTAGGCTCGCGGTAAAGGCCTGGATCGCTTCTAGCGCTTTTTGCTTTTGCACGGGGCGCGAGAGGTCAAAGCCGCTAGCTAGATGCCTGATGTAAAATTCGCCGATCTCCGTGCCGCTTTCAAAAATTTGCCGCAGATACTCTATCTTGCCGGCAACTACCATATCGGCCGGATCTGCGCCGCCCTCAATAATGACTACGCTGCCGTCGATTTCGTTTTGCGCGAGCAGCAGGGCGGACTTCGTCGCGGCATTTATGCCCGCATCATCGCCGTCAAAGCATAAGATAACGCTAATCTCGCCGCGTTTTAAAAGCGGCAAGTGCTTGGTAGTGAGCGCGGTTCCAAGCACTGCTACGACGTTGTTAAAGCCCGCCTTATGCAGCATGATGACGTCCATGTAGCCTTCGGTGATGATGATCTGATTTTTGGTGAAAATTTCTCGCTTTGCTAGGTGGTAGCCGTAAAAAAGAGTCGATTTGTCAAAAACCGCGGACTGGGGCGAATTTACGTATTTAGCGGGGTTGCCGCTGATCGTGCGTCCGCCAAATCCCACCAGCCGCCCCGCATGCGTGTAGATAGGAAAGGTGATTCGGTTTATGAAACTCGCGTAAATGCCGTTTTCGTTTTGCTTTACGATGCCGACTTCTAGGGCTTCTTTGGGTTCGATTTGCTCGTTTTGCAGTAGCCTTATCGTCTGCGCGCTCTCGGGTGCGAAACCCAGCTCAAATTTATCTATCAGCTCGTCTGTTACACCGCGCGAGTAGAGATACTCCACGGCTGCTGGCGTTTTATAGAGCAGCGAGCGGTAAAAGGCGTTTGCGTTTTCTAGAATATGCTTGTTTTCCTTCGCCGGTTCGCCGCCTCGCACGTAGTTTAGTGTGAAATTTTGCAAACTAGCGATCTTTTCGACGGCTTCGGGGTAGCTTAGCTTTTCGTAGTCCATCACGAATTTGATCGCGTCGCCGCCGGCTTTGCACGAAAAGCAGTGAAATATCCCGCGCGACGGGCTCACGCTCATGCTCGGGTTTTTATCGTCGTGAAACGGGCAGACGCACACGAAGTTCGCGCCACTTTTTTTCAGCGGCAGATAGTGCCCGACGACATCGACGATATCGGTTTGCGCTTTTAGTCTTTCTATTGATTTTGGATCGATCATAAGCGAGATTATACAATCGTTTTGCTATAATCGGCGTTAAATTTGACTTTAGAAAGCGGCATTTTGGATATATTTTTTATCGAATTTAGAGACCCGATTTTCGGTCTCGTGGTGCTAGTCGCCGCGGTGCTCGTGATCGCCGTTTTTAGCTACGCATGGGGCGTTTTTAAGAACAAAGACGAAAAGGCGGAGATCGCGGGATTTTTGAAAAAATTCGGCAAATCTCAGGGTCTGAGCGACGAAAACAAACAGCTTTTGATAAACTCGGGTGCAGATACGGCTACGATGTGCTTTTTGGCGGGGACGTTTTCAAAAAGCGGGTATTTTGAAAAGGCTATCAACGTCTATGCCGTGGCTTTGGAGCGGGCTAAAAACCGCACGGCAAAGGAGCAAATTTTCACCGATCTTGGTCAAACTTATTTTAAGGCGGGCTTTTTGGAGCGCGCAAAGAGCGTATTTTTAGAGGCGCTAAAAATCTCCCCGCGAAATCAAATCGCGCTAAAATCTCTAACGATAATTTTCGAAAAACTAAAAGACTACGAGGGCGCATTGCAGACCCTGGATGCTTTGCAGGAGCTTGGCAGTGACGTGAGAGCGCAGACGGCGTATATCAAGGCGCTGCAAATTTTAGCGGATAAAAGCAAAGATGAAACCGCTAAAATCGGCGAAATTTTAGCCCTAAAGGACGAATTTGCGCTCGTGCGCCGAATGGCGATGGAGAGGCTAAATTTAAGCGGCTCGGCTCTTAAAGATTTTGCCGATTTCCCGCCGCTTGAGGATGTTTTGGATTTGGTTTATTATCAAAACTCGCCCGTAAATTTAACCGATCCCGAGTATAAGAGCCTGTTTTTCGTAAAAGGCATGAGCGACGAGGACGGCGCACCGCTAGGCTTTGAGCTAGAGGTTTTAAAGAAGCTAAAAGCGGCAAACTACGACAAAGCCGCGCTTAGCTTTAACTACGTCTGTAAGAGCTGTAAAAACGCCTTTCCGATGCATTTTTACCGCTGTCCGATGTGTAGCGAGCTAGGCAGCGTGCAAATTTTGCCTCACATCACGGAAAAACCCGATGAAAACAGTATGCCTTTTTAGCGACGGCTCGTGTCTGGACAACCCGGGACCGGGCGGCTGGGCGTACATCCTAGAGTATGGCGAACACAAAAAAACTGCAAGCGGCGGCGAGGCACACACGACGAATAACCAAATGGAGCTGCGAGCCGCAATCGAAGGGCTAAAAGCGCTAAAACAGCCGTGCCGCGTAAAGCTCTACACCGATAGCTCATACGTCGCAAACGCCGTAAATGCGTGGCTAGAGGGCTGGGTGAAGAAAAACTTTAAAAACGTAAAAAACGTCCCGCTGTGGCAGGAGTATATAAGCGCGAGCAAGCCGCACGAGGTCGAGGCGATCTGGGTCAAAGGCCACGCCGGGCACCCGCAAAACGAGCTTTGCGACGAGATGGCGCGCGAGCAAGCCGTGAATATAAAAAATAGCTTAAAAGGCGAATAATGCGAAATTTGGAAGAAAAATTAGGATATAAATTTAAAGACGAAAAGCTGCTAAAAACCGCGCTCACGCACAAAAGCGTAAAAGGCGGCGCAAACAACGAAAGGCTCGAGTTTTTGGGCGATGCGGTGATGGATCTGGTGATCGGGGATTATCTTTTTCACAAATTTTCGCGCCTAAGCGAAGGTGATCTAAGCAAACTAAGAGCCGCGCTCGTAAATGAAAAAAGCTTCGCCGAGCTGGCTAAATATCTAAATTTGGGCCAACTCATCAATATCTCGCCCGCCGAGGAGCACAACGGCGGACGGCTAAAAGCTTCGATCCTATCAGACGCCTTTGAGGCGCTGATGGGCGCGATCTACCTAGAAAGCGGCTTTGACACCGTGTGCGCGGCTAGCCTAAAAGCCTTTGAGAGATGCTACCCCGATATAAATTTCGACCGCATGGTCAAGGACTACAAAACCGCACTGCAAGAGCTAACTCAAGCGCGCTTCGCCGAGATACCAAAATACGTACTAGTGGGCTCAAAAGGCCCCGATCACAAGAAGGAATTTGAGATCGCGCTAATGCTAAACGAGCGCGAAATCTCGCGAGCCGCGGGCAAGAGCAAAAAAGAAGCCGAGCAAAAAGCCGCCAAAACCGCGCTTGAGATTTTGGGAGAGGGCAAGTGAACACCTTTGGACGCAAACTAACGCTAACGACGTTTGGCGAGAGTCACGGAGTGGCGATCGGCGGCGTGCTAGACGGTTTTCCCGCAGGCGTGCGTATCGATTTAATTTTTATCCAAAGCGAGCTTGACAAACGAAGGCCGGGCGGCTCGAAATTTGCCACGGCCAGGAGCGAAGGCGACCGAGTGGAGATTTTAAGCGGCGTGTTTGAAGGCGTCAGCACGGGCACTCCGATCGGCTTTATCATCCGAAACGAAAATCAAAAATCGGGCGATTATGAAAATTTACGCGAGCTCTTTCGACCAGGGCACGCAGACTACGCCTACTACCGAAAATACGGCATCCGCGACCACCGAGGCGGCGGACGTAGCTCGGCTAGAGAGACGGCCGTGCGTGTGGCGGGCGGTGCGATAGCTCAAATTTTGCTGGGCGAATTTGGCGTCAGCGTACAAAGCGGCGTGGCTAGCGTGGGCGAAATTTCGTGCGGCGAGCAGCCGGATTTCGAGTTGGCGGCGCGCTCGGAGATATTTTCGCTAGGCAACGAAGAGGCGATGAAAGAGGAAATCCTAAAAGCCAAGCAGGAACACGACAGCGTCGGAGCTAGCGTCATCACGGTTATCCGCGGCGCGCCGGCCGGGCTTGGCGAGGGGCTATACTATAAATTTGATGCAGCCATCGCGGCTGCGATGATGGGCATAAACGGCGTCAAAGCCGTAGAGATCGGCGAGGGTGTAAACGCAAGCAAGATGCACGGCAGCGAAAATAACGACTCGATGAGTGCGGCGTATGCGCGCGTAAATTTGACCGACTCGGCTCTAGGCGGCTCGGGTGAGCTATCAAATTTAAACGGCAGCAAATTTGACGAATGCAAAAGCGAGGCGGACGGCGCGGCTTGCTGCGGCTCAAATTCGGACGAAAAATTCGGATTCGCCTCAAATCACGCGGGCGGAACGCTGGGCGGCATGACGAGCGGACAAGAAGTCGTGATAAAGACGCATTTTAAGCCGACTCCGTCGATATTTTTATCTCAGCCGACGCAAAACGTACGCGGCGAAGACGTCATCTGCGAGCTGCGCGGACGGCACGATCCGTGTATCGGAGTGCGCGGTAGCGTCGTAGCAACCGCGATGGCGAGGCTAGTAACAGCCGATATGCTACTTTTAAATTTGAGCGCAAATCTAGCAAATTTAAAGAAAATTTACGACTAACTCCAAGATAAACCGCGCCCCAAACTAAGCTGAGTAAAACGGACGCTACGCGCGTTTGGGCGAGTCGGCCACAAATACGTAAAATCCCGCCGCGAAATTTATAAAAAAATCGGACATTTTTGCGCGCGGCAAAGACGTTTGGCAAATTTATATTTATTATATAAATGGCGAGAAAAACGGCGTAACGGACATATTTTATATAAAAATATCTCACACGGCGGCTTAGAAAATTTGCTCGCAGGCGCCATAAAATATCTAAAATTTATGTAATAAATCATAGAAAAACAGAGCGTGGCAAGGAGCTAGGAGCGCGTAAATTTAGACTCTTTAACCCTAACGGCAAGAAA
Source organism: uncultured Campylobacter sp. (assembly GCA_963528245.1). GTDB lineage: Bacteria > Campylobacterota > Campylobacteria > Campylobacterales > Campylobacteraceae > Campylobacter_A. The sequence goes on from CAURWB010000004.1 coordinate 7,750, forward strand.
AAGTACATCCTAAAAATACTTGCCAAACAGACTACAAGGCACGAAAATCTAAACCTTGGCACGATATTTATGCAGACGAGTCTATTTATGGCGTTTACGAGGAGTTTTGTAGATCTCTAAAACATCTCCCGCAAAATAAGCCAAATTTGCAGTTTTACGCTACGTCGAACGGGAGCTGTCCTGGGGATCAGAAGTATGCGTAAATATCAAATTTACTCTTGTTTTCTTGTAAAATCAAATTCGACAACTAGGCCGTATTACATAAATTAGGTCACTCATAAGGTCGCCGATAAAACAGTTAAATTTAAAGACATTCTAGTTTTAGTTTTTTGATGTTCATATGAAAAATTCGTAAAATTTGCCGTCGCGCAAATGTTCAATCTATTTTACGAAAACAAGGCTGCACGAAGTCAAATTTGCTCATCAAACAGCCCGCGTTCAAAGCTTTTCACGCGAAAGCTGCGCCTTTGCAGCGGCGAGTCGCCCAGTTTTGCTACTGCGTCCAGATGCGCCTTCGTACCGTAGCCTTTGTGTGCGGCGTATCCGTAGCCCGTATGTACGCCGTCCCACGCCGTCATCAGCGCGTCGCGGCTTACTTTGGCTAGGATGCTGGCCGCGCTTACTTGTGCCACTTCGCCGTCGGCTCCGATCATGGTTTTTACGCCCGTGCCGTAGTTTGCGTTGCCGTCGTAGAGCAGCTCGCAGTCTGCAAAATGCGACTTAAACAACCGTAGCGCGCGCCTAAGACACTCGCTAAGGCCTAGCTGGTCGATTTGCTCGTTTGAAAAATACGCGATGAGAAATTCCGAGTTTCCAGCGATCTCTTTAAACAACTCCTCGCGCCGCTTCGCCGTTAGTTTTTTAGAGTCGTTTAGCCCCGCTATCTCGCGTTTTAGTACGCATCCAGCTACCGCCATGGGGCCAGCCAGCGCGCCGCGTCCGGCCTCGTCGATACCGCAGAGTTGGATGTCAGATTTGTTTTTCATCACTATGCTTTCAAATAAATTTTGTAAATTTTAAGCTATCAAATTTTGCTTTCCATTTTTCAAGGTTTTTGAGGGTAGAATTTAGCTAAAACAGCCCGAAATTTTGCTTTAAATTCTCTTTGATAGGCTCAAGCGGTAGCGAAACTTCGCTATTTTTGCTGCCGACTGCACCGTCAAAAAACGTAATCCCGCTTGGCGAGAGCGTAAAATTTTCGCTCGGAGTTATCTTTTCTTTTGCGAAAATCGCAGTCAAATTTGCGTCGTTTAAATCCTTAAAAACGTCGCCAAAATTTATCTTTTTTAGATTTTTTAGCCAGACGGTTTTGCAGATTTTCCCGCCGGCGCTGACTTCACATACGCTTCTTATTTTGCCGTTTTGATACTCGAGGTTATTTAGCGCGTTTGCGGCGTTTTTTGAGGGGTCTTTGAGCCATGTCGTTTTAAAATTTTCAAGTTTTGCGGCGAGGGATTTTTTGTTATTTTGCGCAAATTTTGGTGCATAAAAGTCGCTCGCGACGGCTTCAAATCGCGCCCCGTTTCGTCCGATCTCTTGCAGTCCGAGCGCCATAAAATCATAGCTTGCGACCTGCTTTAGCACGGCTTTTCGCGCCTTGCCTCTGATTGCTAGCTTGCCCGTTAGTTCGCCGTTATCCGCTTTTACGCTTAGATTTAGCCACTCGGTGACCGCGTTTACGGCCGTTATATCGGCGCCCGATCTTTCGATGTTGCCTTTACTGAAGTCGTATCTGGCACCCTCAAAAAATGCGTGCCCTTGAAATTTGGGCGGCAAAATGGCGCCCTTGTCGCTAAAATTTTCAAACTCGACCTCAAGTTCGCTGATGTAGAGCTCAAATTTGCTCCCGTCCGCCTCGCCTGCAAATTTATAAATTTTACCCTCGTTTTCGTGCCTAATCTCGTAGCCTAGCACCAAAACGCAGGCCAAAAATATCGCCGCAACCGCTCTCACAACCGCTCCTTTTATATGCCCAGTGCCCAGCGTGAAAACGGCGCGACCTCGCATTTTATGCCCTCGATGCTCGTCTCGCCGGAGTTTGCCACGCTGATTGCTTGTAGCCTATTTATACCTAAATTTTTTAAATTTGCGTGCAGTTTTTTAAATTTTAAAAAGACCAAATCCGCATCGCTAAACGGCGAGCAAATGATAGAAAGTTTCCTTTTTGGCAGGAAAAAATCAAGCTCTTTGGTATAAAAAATCTGCTCGTTAAATTTGGCCAGCTCGCAAAAAACCGTGTTGTTAAAATTTTTAGCGAAGTCCTTTTTTAGACTTAGTGCGCTTTTAAACGCAAAGTCGTTAAAATAAAGCCTTTTCGCGGCGTTTGGCTCGTTAAATTTTTCCACTAGGCTAACCGCGCTCATATTTTCTAGCTCGCTAAGCGCGCCGTAAACGCTATCTTTTGAGATTTTTCGGGTGGATTTTAGCGTGCTAAAAATCTCAAAGACGCTCACGTTTTGCGCCTGAGCTTTCGCGCACTCTTTTAGCACGGCTAGTTGCGTGGCGGATAGAGACGATTTTAGCGCGATTTGTAGATTTGCCGCGACGTTTTCGGCGTCGCAAAAGGCCGACGCAGGACTCCTGCCATGAAGCAAAAAGTGGCTAAAAAGCGTCTCGGGATCGATCTTTTTTGAAAAAAAGGCGATAAATTCCTCGTAGTCTAAAAAATCCAAATTTAGCTCGTTAAAGCCGTTTAAATTTGTATCTTTAAACCGCGAGGCGACGATAAAATTTGATAAATTTAGCTCCAAAATCGGCTCAAATTTATCCCAAAATCTCTTCTCGAAATCATCGATCGCTAGAATTTTTATCTGAGGATTTTGGCGTAAAAACTCGGGCAAATTTGACAAAATATCATCCGCATCTATGCGAAGGTCGCCTAAATTTACGTACAAAAACTCTTTGCTCTCAAATGCCGATAAAAAACCCGCGATCAGCGAGGTTTTGCCGCTTCCTATACCGCCCTTTATCAGCGTTTTTGGCGCTGTGATTTCAAATTTTCTATTTATAAATTTGACGTTTTTCGGCGGGCTTTGGTAGAGAGCGTTTAGAGTTTGCATTTTTAGCCTTTTAAATTTGGAAAATTATAGCAAAGTTTCCTTATAAAGAGGAAGCTAATTAAAATTTGACGCCAAAAAACAAGGGTAAATTTAACGATTTTTTTTAAAAAAAAAGGGGGGGGGATAGAATGCGTTAAATTTTTATTTGAAAGGCGGATATTATGAAAAAAATTATGGTTTTTGGTCTGATGTCAATAAGCGCTTTGGCGATAGACAATCCGATGGCAGATATACTAAAGGACTATGAAAACAAGTGTAATGCCGGAGACGAGATGGCGTGCGGCGTAGCGGGCGGAGTTTATGATTTTGCCTTTGAGGTGTACGGGGTAAAGCAAGACTACGGCAAGGCGATGAAATTTTATAAAAAGGGCTGCGATAATGGAAACTACAGGTCGTGCAATAATCTAGGCTTTATGTACGAAAATGAAAAAGGCGTAAAGCGGGACTACAAAAAAGCGTTTGAGTTATATGCTAAATCTTGTGATGTCGGAAACGACGCGCTCGGTTGTAGAAATCTTGGATTTTTGTATATCAATAAGCATGTTTCAGGTATAAATGAGAAGCAAGCGTTTTTGGAAGGATTTGGGCGTGTTAAAAAAAGCTGCGACATCACGCCGGATTTTACTGCTTGCAGCTTTTGGGCGATATATACTTAGAATTAAATGAGAAAAACGACGCAATGAAATATTATCAAAGAGCATGTACTGCCGGGGCTACCGATAATGTTGTTCAATCTTTTGAAGAAGGCGTTAAGCTTTGGCAACTAACCTGCGCAATGTACGAACTTTTAAAGCAAGGCTCAAGGTGATTTTAAAATTTGGACATGACTTTAAACTGTCCAAATTTATCCCAAATTAAATTTAAATATTTCTCTTCAAATTTTCAGCCAAATTTACAAAAACTTCCTTATAAAAAGGAAATAATTTTATTAAATTTCACCAAATTTGCTCAAAATATTGACATTAAAAAGCCATTTGGATAAAATCCGAGTCTCTTACACAAGTAAGAAGTGTCGTATGTTTGCGACAAGTTCTATTCAAAGGAAAGAAAATGGAAAGAATCAGGCTTAAGCTTAAAGCTTATGACCATAGAGTTCTCGACCGCACAGTTGCAGCCATAGTAGAAGCTGTCAAACGAACGGGCGCCGACGTCAGAGGTCCGGTGCCGATGCCTACGAAGATCAAACGCTACACGGTCTTAAAATCACCACACATCAACAAAGACTCACGAGAGCAGTTTGAAATGAGAATTCACGCTAGAATGCTAGATATTGTAGCGGCTACGCCCGATACCGTCGACTCGCTAACAAAGCTTGACTTAGCCCCTGAGGTTAACGTCGAAGTCCGCGCGATGGGCAAATAAAGGCGAGGTGAAAGATGGAATATATCGTAGAAAAAATAGGCATGAGCAGAACGGTTAATAACCCGAGCATCCCTGTTACGCTTCTAAAGGTCGTAAACGCTAAAGTTTGCGAAGTGAGCGAATGCGGCAGCGCGATAGTAGCTTATGCTAAAGGTAAAGCAAAAAATAAAGCCATAGAGGGTCAGCAAAAAAAATATAGCCTAACGGCGGAATTTAATAAATTCGCAACCCTAGAAGTCGCCAATAAAGAGGCGGGCGATCTTGATTTTAGTCCGCTTAGCTCGGCTAAAATTTTAAAAGTTAGCTTCAGCTCAAAAGGTAAAGGCTATCAAGGCGTCGTGAAAAGACACGGCTTTGGCGGCGGTCCGAAAAGTCACGGTTCTCGCTTCCACAAAAGACACGGCTCTATCGGTAACCGCGAGTGGCCGGGACGCGTTCAGCCTGGTATGAAGATGGCCGGACACACCGGAAACGAAAAAGTTACCGTTAAAAACGAGATCGTAAGCTTTGACGCCGAAAACGGAATTTTGGTTTTAAAAGGCAGCGTCGCTGGCTATAACGGCGCAATGGGCAGAATAAGGATAGTAAAATGAGTAAAGTTTGCGTATTAAACGAAAAATTTGAAAAAGCTAGCGAGCTTGATCTGCCGGCTAATTACGCTGAGATTAACCCGCACAACCTATATCTTTACGTTAAGTCTTATTTGTCCGGTATGCGTTCAAATTCGGCTCACACCAAAACCAGAGCTTTCGTAAGCGGCGGCGGTAAAAAACCGTGGAGACAAAAAGGTCGCGGCGGCGCTAGAGCGGGCTCAACCAGAACTAACGTCTGGGTGGGCGGCGCAGTGGCGTTTGGTCCGAGCAACGAGCGAAACTATTTCCAAAAGGTCAACAAAAAGCAAAAAAGATTGGCGCTTGAGTTCGCGCTAAACGAAAAAGCTAACGCGGGTAAAATTTTCGCGGTAGATAGCATAGAGATCGCAAGCGGCAAGACTAAAGACGCGGCTAAAATAATCAGCGCGTTAAATTTGAGAGACGCTTTGGTCGTAAAAGATCTGCTTGACGACAACACGCTATTGGCGTTTAGAAATTTATCAAACTGCTATCTAATCGATGCGAGCGAGATAAACGCTTACTTAGTGGCGACTTACGGTGCCGTCGTTATCGAGAAGGCCGCACTTGAAACTATAATAAAAGAGGGCTGAAATGGCAGATATAACTGATATCAAAACGATTTTATATACGGAAAAAACTCTCGGTCTTCAAGAGCAAGGCGTGGTCGTTATACAAACTTCGCCTAAGATGACTAAAAATAGGCTGAAAGAAATTTTGAAAGAGTATTTTGGGGTAACGCCGCTTCGCGTAAATTCTCTTAGAATCGACGGAAAAGTTAAGCGTTTCAAAGGAAGAGAAGGACAACGCAACGAGATAAAGAAATTTTACGTTCAGTTGCCTGAAGGCTCAAGCCTAGAAAACACGGAGGCGTAAGATGGCGATAAAAACCTATAAACCTTATACACCTAGCCGCAGATTTATGACGGGCCTATCAAGCGAAGATATCACTGCTAAACCTAGCGTGAGAAGCTTGCTTGTAAAAATCCCTGTAAGCGGCGGTAGAAATAGCAACGGAAGAATAACTTCTAGACATAAAGAAGGCGGAGCGAAGAAACTTTATAGAATCATCGACTTTAAACGCCGCAAATTCGGTATCGAAGGTAAAGTCGAAGCTATCGAGTACGATCCGAACAGAAACTGCCGCATCGCGCTTATTGCTTATAAAGACGGCGAAAAACGCTACATCATCAGACCAAACGGACTAAACGTTGGCGATATCGTAGCGGCGGCCGAGGCAGGTCTAGACATAAAACCTGGCAACGCGATGAAACTAAGAAACATTCCGGTTGGTACTATCGTGCACAACGTGGAGCTAAAACCTGGCAAGGGCGCTCAGATGGCTCGTTCAGCCGGCGGTTACGCTCAGTTAATGGGTAAAGAGGAAAAATACGTAATGCTTCGCTTGCCAAGCGGCGAGATGAGACAAGTGCTTGCAGAGTGCATGGCTAGTATCGGCGTAGTAGGTAACGAAGATTGGGCGAACGTAACTATCGGTAAAGCCGGACGTAATCGCCACAGAGGTATCCGTCCTCAAACTCGCGGTTCTGCGATGAACCCGGTAGATCACCCGCACGGCGGTGGTGAGGGCAAGAAAAACTCAGGCCGTCATCCTGTTACTCCATGGGGTAAACCGACCAAAGGTGCTAAGACTCGCCGCAAGAAGGCTAGCGATAAGCTTATAATTTCAAGAAGGAAAGGTAAATAGAGATGGCAAGATCACTCAAAAAAGGACCTTTTGTCGATGAGCATGTAATGAAAAAAGTCGTTGCCGCTAAAAAAGCTAACGACAACAAGCCGATAAAAACATGGTCTAGACGCAGCACGATAGTGCCTGAAATGATAGGCCTAACGTTTAACGTTCATAACGGCAAGAGTTTTATTCCAGTATACGTTACGGAAAACCACATCGGATATAAACTAGGCGAATTTGCTCCTACGCGCACATTTAAGGGTCACAAAGGCTCAGTGCAAAAGAAAATCGGTAAGTAAGGGGATAAGATGAGCAAATCAATTATTAAATTCGTAAGATTATCTCCGACTAAAGCCAGACTAATCGCAAGAGAAGTACAAGGCATGAACGCAGAATTTGCGCTAGCCAGCCTTAGCTTTATGCCAAACCGCGGCGCCAAATTTATCGCTACGGCTATCAGCTCTGCGGTAGCTAACGGCGGATTCGAGCCTGAAGAGGTTATCGTAACAAGCTGCCGTGTGGATGCGGGCCCAGTATTAAAAAGATTTAGACCGCGAGCGAGAGGAAGCGCAAGCAGAATCCGCAAACCGACTTCTCATATCTTAGTAGAAGTATCTAAACCTGAAAAGAAGGAAGCGTAATATGGGTCAGAAAGTAAATCCGATAGGTCTAAGACTAGGAATAAACCGCAACTGGGAGTCAAGATGGTTTCCTGCTAAAGGAACTTTGGCTGAAAATATCGGCGAAGACTACAAAATTCGCGCTTTCTTGAAAAAGAAACTTTACTACGCGGGCGTTTCTCAAATTTTGATCGAGAGAACCGCTAAGAAAATTCGCGTAACCGTCGTAGCAGCTCGCCCTGGTATTATCATCGGCAAAAAGGGCTCTGACGTAGAGAAGCTTAAAGAGGATATCCAAAAGCTGATCAACAAAGAAGTAAACGTAAATATCAAAGAAGAAAGAAAAGCTCAAGCTTCGGCTCAGCTAGCTGCGGAAAACGTAGCAATGCAACTTGAAAAACGCGTTGCATTTAGACGCGCGATGAAAAAAGTTATCCAAGGCGCTCAAAAATCAGGCGCTAAAGGTATCAAAATTTCAGTTGCAGGACGTCTTGGCGGTGCTGAGATCGCTAGAACCGAGTGGTACTTAGAGGGTCGCGTTCCGCTTCACACTCTAAGAGCTAAGATCGATTACGGCGTTGCCGAAGCGCATACGACTTATGGAAACATAGGTATAAAAGTGTGGATATTTAAAGGCGAGGTTCTTCAAAAAGGCGTTCAACCTGAAAAGAACGAAGAAGAAAAAGCCGATAAAAAACCGCGCAGAGCAAGAAGAGGTAAATAATCATGTTGATGCCAAAACGAACTAAATTTCGCAAACAGATGAAAGGCAGAAACCGCGGTAAAGCTACTCGCGGCGCCGATCTTGCTATGGGCGAGATCGGAATCAAAGCCGTAGAAGCGGGCCGTGTAAATTCGCGCCAGATCGAAGCGGCTCGTGTGGCTCTAACCCGCCACGTAAAACGCCAGGCTAAAACTTGGATCAGAGTTTTCCCAGATAAGCCGCTAACCAAAAAACCTCTACAAACTCGTATGGGTAAAGGTAAAGCCGGAGTCGAAGAGTGGGTTATGAATATAAAACCAGGTCGTATAATAGTCGAAATGGCGGGCGTAGATGAGGAATTAGCGCGCGAAGCTCTAACTCTAGCCATCCACAAACTTCCGTTTAAGACTAAAATCGTAACGCGAGAGAGTGAAAATGAAATATACTGATATTAAAGACAAAAGCGTTGCAGAACTTAACGCGTTATTGAAAGAGAAAAAGGTGCTTTTATTTACTTTAAGACAAAAGCTAAAAACTATGCAGCTAAGCAACCCTAACGAGATTAGCGCCGTCCGCAAGGAAATAGCGCAAATCAACACTGCAATTAGCGCTTCAAAGTAAGGGGTGAGAAATGGCATTAAAAAGAGAAATTCAAGGTGTCGTTTTACAAAAGGCCGGCGATAAGACGGCTACGATTTTGGTTGAGAGACGCGTTATGCACCCAAGATACCACAAATTCGTAAAACGCTTTAAAAAATATATGATTCACGACGAAAAGAACGAAACAAAAGCGGGCGATACGGTCGTAGCTATCGAATGCAGACCGCTAAGCGCGAGAAAATCTTTCCGCTTAAAGACTATTTTAGCGACGGGGGTTGAGTAATGATACAATCTTTTACGAGGCTTACGGTTGCCGACAATAGCGGCGCGAAAGAGCTAATGTGTATTAAAGTTTTGGGCGGCAGCAAGAGAAGATACGCGACTCTTGGCGACGTTATCATCTGCTCGGTCAAAAAGGCGCTTCCAAACGGTAAGATCAAAAAGGGTCAAGTGGTAAAAGCGGTCGTCGTTAGAACTAAAAAAGAGGTTCAAAGAGATAACGGCTCGCTAATCCGCTTTGACGAAAACGCAGCCGTCATCCTAGATAACAAACGCGAACCTATCGGTACTCGTATCTTTGGACCGGTCGGCCGTGAGGTTAGATATGCTAACTTTATGAAAATCGTTTCGCTTGCTCCGGAGGTGTTATAATGGCTAACGTTAAATTTAAAGTAAAAAAAGGCGATACCGTTAAGATCATCGCAGGCGACGACAAAGGTAAAACAGGTAAAATTTTATCCGTCCTAGCCAAAAAAGGACAAGTCATCGTCGAGGGCTGCAAGGTAGCTAAAAAAGCTATAAAACCTAGCGAAAAAACCCCAAACGGCGGCTTTATCAATAAAGAGATGCCTATTGATATCTCAAACGTTGCAAAAGTTGAGGGCTGAAAATGAATAGATTAAAAGCTAAATACAATGAGGTCGTAAAGCCTGCTTTGGCTAAAGAATTCGACATCAAAAATCCTATGCTAATCCCTGCGATCGAAAAGATCGTGATAAGCGTAGGCGCTGGCGAATCGGCTAAAGATCAAAAGCAACTTCAAAACATCGCCGATACTATTTCGCTAATCGCAGGACAAAAAGCCGTAGTTACCGATGCTAAAAAATCGGTCGCGGGCTTTAAAGTGCGCGAGGGATTTCCTGTCGGCGTAAAAGTAACGCTTAGAAAAGAGAATATGTTTGCGTTTTTAGACAAACTAATCTCTATTGCTCTACCGAGAGTTAAAGACTTTAGAGGTCTTCCAAAAGACGGCTTTGACGGACGCGGAAACTACAACTTCGGCCTTGACGAGCAGCTAATGTTCCCAGAGGTCGAGTACGATAAGATTTTACGCACTCACGGTATGAATATAGTTATAGTCACGACGACAAACAGCGACAAAGAGGCATTCAAATTGCTTGAGCTATTTGGTTTGCCGTTTGCGAAAGGAAAGTAATATGGCGAAAAAATCAATGATAGCAAAGGCTGCCAGAAAGCCTAAATTTACGGTTCGCGGCTATACGAGATGCCAAATTTGCGGACGTCCGCATTCGGTTTATAAAGATTTTGGAATTTGCCGCGTATGCCTAAGAAAAATGGCTAACGAGGGACTAATCCCGGGTCTAAAAAAAGCAAGCTGGTAAGGAAGAGAAATGTTAAACGACTTAATTTCAGACGGACTAACTCGCATTAGAAACGCCGCAATGAGAAGACTTGAAACTACAAAGCTTCTTCATTCAAACGTCGTCGAGGCTACTTTATCTATCCTTGCGGCTAAAGGCTATATTGAGAGCTACAACGTCGTAGAAGAAGATAAAAAGAAATTTATAAACGTAGTTCTAAAATACGACGAGCACGGCAGAAGCGTGATTAACGAGCTTAAGCGCGTATCAAGCCCGGGCCGCCGCGTTTATAAGGGAAAAGACGAGATCAAGAGATTTAAAAACGGCTACGGAACGATCATCGTTAGCACCAGCAAGGGCGTTTTAAGCAACGAAGACGCTCACAAAGCTGGCGTAGGCGGGGAAATCCTCTGCTCTGTGTGGTAATTGTCTAAAACGCTACGTGGTAGCGTTTTAGATTACTTTGAAATGAAATTTGACTAGGCATCTTTTTGTAGTTTATAAAATTTACGAAAAATTTTCGCCGTCAAATTTATAAAATTTAAAAACGGAAGTTCAAATTTAAAAAGTTTCCTAAATTTAGCTCGGCTTGTAAATTTACCCAAATTTGGCAAAGCTAAATTTAAAAACAACGATGTCAAATTTGATGTTAAATTTTTGGAAAGTAACTCCAAAAAACAAGTCGAATTTGACGAGAAAATTAAAGTGTTTGAGGCGGTTTTTTATCGCTTCGATTCATTTCTATTTTTATGGTATTGCGGTATCCATTCGTAAAAGTAGACATACCCTAGACAAGTAAAAAAGGAAAAAAATGTCACGTATAGGAAAACAGCCGATAGCTATTCCAGGCGGAGTAGAGGTCAGCGTAGAAGGTAACGTCCTTAAATTTAAAAAAGGCGCTCATTTAAAAGAGCTTGACACAAAAGGGCACGTAGACGTTAAAGTCGAAGATGCTCACATAGTATTTTCTCCAAAGAGCGACGAGAGACAAGATAGAGCCTACTGGGGCACTTATAGAGCGCTTGCAAACAATATCGTCATCGGCATCACAAAAGGTTTTGTTCGCCAGCTTGAGATAAACGGCGTCGGTTACAAAGCCGCTGCTAAAGGCCAAGTACTTGAGCTTACTTTAGGATTTTCTCATCCGATAAATCACGAAGTGCCAAAAGGCGTCGAAATCAGCGTAGAGAAAAACATCATAACTATCAAAGGCGACGATAAGCAAGTGGTAGGCCAGATCGCAGCTCAAGTCAGGGCGTATAGACCGCCTGAACCGTATAAGGGTAAAGGCGTTAAATACGTAGAAGAGCGCATCATCCGCAAAGCCGGTAAGACATCTAAGAAGTAAGGGATAGATAATGACAGCAAATGTATTAAAAAGAAAACTCGCTCTTAGAATCAAGAGAAAAAGAAGAATCAGAGCCAAAATTTCCGGCACTGCGGTATTGCCTAGAATTTCTATCTTCAAATCAAACAGAACTCTTTACGTCCAAGCTATCGACGACGTAGCAGCCGTAACTCTAGCGGCGGTAGACGGTAGAAAACTAGGCGTAAAAGCAAACAAAGAAGGCGCCGTAACTTTGGCTAAAGAATTTGCAAAAACTCTAAAAGCTAAAAAAATAGAAACGGCATTATTCGACAGAAACGGCTATTTGTATCACGGTGTTATAGCGGCTTTTGCGGACGCATTACGTGAAAACGGTATCAAACTATAAGGAAAATCGCTATGGAAAAATATAACAGAGAAGAATTCGAAGAAGTAATGGTTGATATCGGCCGCGTTACAAAGGTCGTAAAAGGCGGTCGTAGATTTAGATTTACGGCTCTTGTCGTAGTAGGAAACAGAAACGGCCTAGTAGGCTTTGGCTTCGGTAAAGCAAAAGAGGTTCCGGACGCTATGAGAAAAGCCGTCGACGACGCGTTTAAAAACATCATCGAGGTAAAAAGAAAAGGCTCGACTATACCTCACGACGTAGAGGTTAAATTTAACGCTAGCCGCGTTTTACTTCGCCCTGCTAGCGAAGGTACGGGCGTGATCGCGGGCGGTAGCGCTCGTCCTATTCTAGAGCTTGCGGGCATCAAGGACATCCTAACAAAATCGCTTGGCTCAAACAACTCGGCAAACGTCGTTCGCGCTACTTTAAAAGCGCTAAGCATGCTTAAAGGCTAAGGAGAAGATATGGGACTAGAAAATTTAAAACCTGCCGAGGGCTCGACTAGACAAATCAAAAGACTAGGTCGCGGTCAAGGTAGCGGTCAAGGTAAAACCGCGGGCAAAGGACACAAAGGTCAAAGAGCTAGAAAAGGCTACAACGAGAAAAGAGGCTTCGAGGGCGGTCAGCAGCCGCTTCAAAGACGCCTTCCGAAAGTAGGCTTCGCTTCTAAATTTGAAAAACCTTACGTAATCAACGTAGAAAAAATCGTTGCGGTAAAAGAGCTAAGCGAGATCACTATCGCTACTATCGCTACCGTACATAAAATTTCAAGCAGCGTCAAGAAAATCAAATTGATCGGAGTGAGCGCGAAAGATTTGGCTTCGAAAATCAAAGACGAGAACGTAACCGTTAGCGGACGTGCGTAATGAATAAGACATTGACCAACAAGATTTTAATCACGTTGGCATTTTTATTTGCTTACAGGATACTGGCATACGTGCCGGTTCCTGGCGTAAACGTCAATGTTATTAAAGAGTTTTTCGATTCGAATTCCGCAAACGCGCTTGGACTATTTAATATGTTCAGCGGTAAGGCGGCAGAGCGCCTCAGCATCATCTCTCTAGGCATTATGCCATACATCACAGCATCGATTATTATGGAGCTTTTAGCGGCTACTTTCCCAAATTTGGGCAAGATGAAAAAAGACCGCGACGGCATGCAAAAATATATGCAGATTATCCGTTATGCCACTATCGGTATCACGCTTGTTCAAGCAGTTGGTGTTAGTATGGGGCTTCAGAGTCTTCACGGTAGAGGCGGAGAGGACGCAATAATGATAGATATGAATTTATTTATCGCGATTGCGGCAGCTTCGATGCTAACAGGAACTATGCTTTTGATGTGGATAGGCGAGCAGATCACTCAGCGAGGTATCGGCAACGGCATCAGCCTTATTATCTTCGCTGGTATCGTTAGCGGCATACCTTCAGCCATCGGCGGAACGGTAAATTTGGTAAATACGGGCGAGATGAACTTCCTCGTGGTTATCGGAATTTTGCTTGTTATCTTGGTCACGGTAGGCATAGTTATCTACGTCGAGATGGGCGAGAGACGCGTACCGGTGAGCTATTCGCGTAAGGTAGTGATGGAAAATCAAAACAAACGCATCATGAACTATATACCTATTAAGGTAAATTTAAGCGGCGTTATTCCTCCGATTTTCGCCAGTGCGATTTTGATGTTCCCAAGCACCATTTTGCAGGCCAGTACAAATCCTTACATCCAAGCTATTCACGATTTTTTAAATCCAAATAGCTATTTTTTCAACTTTTTAACATTCTTGCTGGTTGTATTTTTTGCATATTTTTACGCTTCGATCGCGTTTAACGCAAAAGATATCAGCGAAAATTTAAAAAGACAGGGCGGATTTATCCCGGGTATTAGACCGGGCGAGGGCACTGCAGGCTATCTAAACGAAGTCGCATCGAGGCTAACTTTTAGCGGAGCGATTTATCTTGGACTTATCTCGACTCTGCCTTGGGTGCTCGTTAAATTTATGGGCGTTCCGTTTTATTTCGGCGGTACGTCGGTACTGATCGTAGTTTCTGTCGCGCTTGATACGATGCGAAGGATAGAAGCTCAAATTTATATGAATAAATATCAAACTCTAAGTGCGGTAGGCTTGTAATGGCTATAACCATCATGCAGCCAAACGACATAGAGAAGATGCGAGCGGCGAATAAAATCGTCGCTCAAACCCTCGACTACGTAGAAAGCGTGATCAAGCCCGGCATCTCACTGCTCGAAATAGATAAAATTTGCGAGGATATGATAAGGTCCGCAGGCGCAAAGCCGGCATTTAAGGGGCTTTACGGCTTTCCAAACGCCGCTTGTATCAGCGTAAACGAAGTAGTCATCCACGGAATCCCGAACGAATACAAACTACAAGAAGGCGATATCGTAAGCGTCGATATCGGCTCAAATTTGAACGGATACTTCGGCGATTCGGCTAGAACTTGGGGCGTGGGTCAAATTTCGCGCGAAGACGAAAAGCTGATCGCTTGCGCCAAAGATGCGTTATATTTTGCGATAGATACCGTAAAAGCAGGAATGCACTTTAAAGAGCTTAGTTTTGAAATCGAGAAATTTATAAGAGCTCGCGGATTCGTTCCGTTAACGGGATTTTGCGGTCACGGCATCGGTAGACGCCCACACGAAGATCCGCAAATTTTAAATTATTTAGAGGGCGGTAGCCCAAAATCAGGACCTAAAATTAAAAACGGAATGGTATTTTGCGTGGAGCCGATGATCTGCCAAAAAGATGGCACTCCGGTGATCGGTCACGACAAATGGAAAGTAACTAGCAAAGACGGGCTAAGAACCAGCCACTACGAGCACTGCATGGCAGTCGTAAACGGACGTGCGGAGATCTTAAGTCTAGCGTAAAATTTTAAAATTTACAAATCGTTTGCGCGACTTGTAAATTTTAAAATTTTAATTTGTGGTGAGTTAAAATTTTAAATCCAAATTTCCGCCCAGCGGCGAAAGTAAATTTAACAAAAAGGAGTTAAGTGGCAAAAGACGACGTCATAGAGATCGACGGCAACGTCATCGAGGCGCTGCCAAACGCGACGTTTAAGGTTGAGCTCGACAACAAACACGTGATTTTGTGTCATATTGCGGGCAAGATGAGGATGCATTATATAAAAATAATGCCTGGAGACCGTGTAAAGGTGGAACTAACGCCTTACAGTCTGGATAAGGGTAGGATAATTTACCGACATAAGTAAATTAAAAGCTAAATTTGGCTATACTCAGCCCTTTGCGACAAATTGCTGTATGAAGAATTGTTTTCAAAGCCCACCACTTGTTTTGAAAATAGTTGGTTTAAAATTTCGTTAAACCTGATGCAGCCTAAAAGTGGAATAAATTTTTAGGAGACTAGAATGAAAGTTCGTCCTTCTGTAAAGAAGATGTGTGACAAGTGCAAAATTGTCAAGCGCCAAGGCGTAGTTCGCATAATCTGCGAAAATCCAAAACATAAACAAAGACAAGGATAAAGCATGGCACGTATCGCAGGTGTGGATTTACCAAAGAAAAAGAGAATCGAATACGGTTTGACCTATATTTACGGTATCGGTCTTCACAAATCTCGTCAAATTTTGGATGCTACCAAAATTTCTTATGACAAAAGAGTAAACGATCTAACCGAAGACGAAGCCGCGGCTATCCGCAAAGAGATCCAAGAGCATCACGTAGTGGAAGGTGACCTTAGAAAAAGCGTCGCTATGGACATCAAGGCTCTTATGGACTTAGGAAGCTACCGTGGGTTAAGACACAGAAAAGGTCTTCCGGTGCGCGGTCAAAAGACTAAAACAAACGCTAGAACTAGAAAAGGCAAGCGCAAGACAGTCGGCGCTGCGACGAAATAAGGATAAGCGATGGCAAAAAGAAAAGTAGTTAAAAAGAAAATTGTAAGAAAAAGTATCGCTAAAGGTATCGTTTATATAAGCGCTACTTTTAACAACACTATGGTAACGGTTACCGATGAAATGGGAAATGCTATCGCTTGGAGCAGTGCTGGCGGACTAGGCTTTAAAGGAAGTAAAAAATCAACTCCTTATGCAGCCCAACAAGCAGTAGAAGACGCTCTAACTAAAGCAAAAGAGCACGGCATAAAAGAAGTAGGTATCAAAGTACAAGGTCCTGGCAGCGGTAGAGAGACCGCAGTCAAGAGCGTAGGTGCGGTAGAGGGTATAAAAGTAACATTTTTAAAAGATATAACTCCGCTTCCGCATAATGGTTGCAGACCGCCAAAACGCCGCCGCGTATAATTAGAAATTTAGGAGAATTATTATGGCTAGATATAGAGGACCCGTTGAAAAATTAGAAAGACGTCTTGGTGTGTCTCTTGCGTTAAAAGGCGAAAGAAGACTTGCCGGTAAAAGCGCTTTAGAAAAAAGAAATTATGCACCAGGACAACACGGACAAAGAAGAAGCAAGATAAGCGAATACGGCTTGCAGCTTCGCGAAAAACAAAAAGCTAAATTTATGTACGGCATTAGCGAAAAGCAATTCCGCCGCTTATTCCAAGAGGCTGCTCGCCGCGAGGGAAATACCGGTGCGCTTTTGGTGCAGCTTTTGGAGCAAAGACTAGATAACGTAGTTTACAGAATGGGCTTTGCGACGACTCGCCGCTTCGCTCGCCAGCTAGTTACTCACGGACATATTTTAGTAAACGGCAAGAGAGTGGATATTCCTTCTTACAGAGTCCAAGCGGGCGCTAAAGTAGAGGTTATCGAAAAATCTAAAAACAATCCGCAAATCGTTCGCGCGATCGATCTTACGGCGCAAACCGGCATCGTAGCTTGGGTCGACGTCGAAAAAGATAAAAAATTCGGAATTTTCACAAGAACTCCGGAAAGGGAAGAAGTAGTCATTCCTGTCGAGGAAAGATTCATAGTAGAGCTTTATTCGAAATAATAAGGGGTATAACGATGAAAAAAATTACCACATCAGCTTATATGCCTACCGAAATTTCAGTAGAGAGTATAAGCGAGAATGTCGCCAGAATAACCGCGTATCCGTTTGAGACGGGCTATGCGGTTACTTTGGCTCATCCGCTAAGGCGACTTTTATATAGCAGCACGGTTGGATTTGCGGCTACGGGCGTCAAGATAGAGGGCGTATCTCACGAATTTGATTCAATGAGAGGCATGCTTGAGGACGTAGCGCAGTTTATCATAAATTTAAAAAACATCCGCTTTAAGCTAAAGAATGAGTCTGAGCGCGAGGTGGTTGAGTATTCGTTTAAAGGTCCAAAAGAGATAAAAGCCGGCGATCTAAAAAACGATGTTGTAGATGTCGTAAATCCAGACGCTTATCTTGCGACCATAAACGAGGATGCGGAGCTTAAATTTTCCGTAATCATTCAAAAAGGTATCGGATACGTCCCAAGTGAAGAAATAAGAGACAATACCGAAGAGGGTTATATAGCTCTCGACGCTTTCTTTACGCCTGTTAAAAAAGCTGTTTATGAGCTGGAAAATGTCCTGGTTGAGGATAACCCTGACTACGAGAAGATTATTTTCACGGTTACGACGGACGGACAAGTGGGCGCGATCGAGGCGTTTAAACACGCGATCGAGGCAATGTATCAGCAGATGTCGGTGTTTAAGGGCGTTTTAAATATCGACGTTTCGGCAGGTCTAAACGCTCAAACTTCAGGTAGCGAGCATGCGAAACTACTTCAAAGTGTAGAAGAGCTAAATTTGAGCGCCAGAAGCTTTAACTGCCTTGATAAAGCCGAGATTAGATTTATCGGTGAGCTTGCTTTGATGGATGAAAACGAGCTAAAAGAGCTTAAAAATTTAGGCAAAAAATCTCTCGACGAGATCAAAGCCGTTATGCAAGAGATCGGATATCCGGTCGGCGGCGACCTAGGCGGCGGCAAAGAGCAACTCAAGAAAAAAATCGCCGACCTAAAATCACAAATGAGTGCAAAAGAGTAAAAGGAAGATAAATGAGACACGGTCACGGATACAGAAAACTAGGTAGGACGTCGGCTCACCGTTCGGCTCTACTTAAAAATTTAGCTATCGCTATCATCAAAAGCGAAAAGATAGAGACGACCTTGCCTAAGGCAAAAGAGTTAAGAAGCTATATCGAAAAGCTAATCACTAGAGCGAGAAAAGGCGACAGTAACGCTCATAGAGCGGTTTTTGCTAGCCTGCAGGATAAAGAAACTACGAATAAGCTAGTAACTGAGCTGGCTCCAAAATTCGTAGGCAAAAACGGCGGATATACGCGCATCGTTAAGACTCGCGTTCGCCGAGGCGATGCTGCTGAGATGGCTTATATCGAGCTAATCAAAGAATAATTTTTAGAGAGCTTCGGCTCTCTTTTTCTTTTTAAATTTACATATTTTAGTTACCTCAAAGTCCCTTGAGTCTTTTATCTCGATTAAATTTATTTGTTCATTTATTACATTGTTCGCAATTTTGCATATAGGCGGAAAATAATAAAATTTGTAGCTAATTTTACCCTGATTTCTGTCGCAGTTTGAAGTGCAAATTTGCTTTCAAAAGATTTGCTTGTACGATAGACGCTTGCCATATCAAATTTATACATGTCTGCAAACAACATTTAGAATATTAATCATAGGTATTTCGAGTTTTGAATTACGGATTACGCCCCTGCTACTACCGCACGTTTTCATCCTTAAAGAGCTGCTGGCATCTTTTAAATTTGACTCACTCATACATAGAATCGCTTAAAATTCCAAATTTATCCAAGTCAAAAATAGCCGCCAAAACGTCAAACTCATGTCGTATTTAAAATTTTATCTGCTATAATACCCCAAAAATTTAAAAGGTTAAAAATGATCCCATTTACTGACGAAGAGCTTCTAAAGCCCGTAAAAGCAAGCCTGCAAAAGGTTTTGCCTATGCTTGAAAACGACGGCGGAGGCATGGAGCTGCTGGGTATCAAAAACGGTAAAATTTATGTCCGCCTCACCGGCCACTGCCACGGCTGCGCAGCTAGCACTACTACGCTAAAATACGGCATCGAGCGCCAGCTTCGCATGGATATCCACCCCGAGCTAGAGGTCGTAAACATCCCTATCGGCGAGGAAGCTAAATTTGATTGATTATAAAAAGGCGGGGCTAAAAGCATTTAATAAGGGCGAATTTGACGCCGCTACCAGCTATTTTTCGCTCGCCTACGACAAAAAACCGGACAAAAAGCTACTTTTCCTCATTATGCTTTGCTCGCTTGCCAAGACTCGCCGCGATGAGGCGATGACGCTTTTTGAGATATTTAAGCTAAAAGACAAACTCGGTATGAGCCCGGACGAGCTAGAGGAAATTTTGGGCGCGCTTGAGACGAAATTTAACGACGACGAGAGCCTTGAGGAGCAAAACGCCATCAGCTATGCCGATTTTATGGATGCGGTCAGGCGAGGCGGATTCAAAAGCACCTTCGAGGATATCATGTTTTCCACGCGCGTGATGATCGATAACCGCGACGATTTTCTCGAGTTTTTGCAAAATCTTATCAAAAACGACTTCATCGAAATGGGGCTAAACTACATCGAAACCGCAGCCGTGATGTTTGCCGGCGACGAACGGTTAAGCGCGCTGGCTCGCGAAATCAACGAAAAGGCCGAAAGTGAAAATTTACGTTAAAGAAGGCTTCGTCACCGATAACTCTAGCGTTTGCGAAGCGGATTGCTATTTCGTAAAAACGGCGACGAACTCCAAATTTGAAGCCGATGCCCTGGCAAAGGGCGCAAAAATCATAAATTTGGCCGAGTGCAAGCGGTTGCTGGGCATCGACGAGAACATCAAAATCATCGGCATTACGGGCACGAACGGCAAGACCACGACCGCGGCGGCTATCTGCGCTACGTTGCTAAATTTAGGCTACGGATGCGGTCTATGCGGTACTCGCGGCGCCTTTATAAACGGCGAACGCATAGACGACAAGGCGCTAACGACGAGCGAAATTTTACGCACGCTTAGCTACCTAAAAGCCGCTAGCGAGCGCGGCTGCGAGTACTTCGTGATGGAGGTTAGCTCGCACGCCATCGCTCAAAAACGCATCGAGAGCCTGGATTTCGCGATGAAAATTTTTACGAATTTGACCCAAGACCATCTCGACTACCACGGTACGCTTGAAGAGTACGCGCGCGTAAAGAGCGAGTTTTTCGCAGACGACGCGCCAAAGCTCATAAACATAGACGACCGCGGCGGGATCAAATTTAACCCCGCAAACGCCCTAACCTATGCGCTTCACGCCGACGCGGACTTCGCGCCCGCCGAGTATTCGCTAGAAGGCGGCATACGCGCGATGCTAAAAACCCCGCGCGGGCAAATGGCGCTAAGTTCAAATTTGCACGGCGAATTTAACCTCTACAACCTCATAGCAGCCGTCTCTTGCGTCGCAACGCTGACGGATTGGCCGCTAGATGAGATCGCGCGCGCCGCGGCAGGGTTTGAGGGCGTCGAGGGGCGCATGGAGGTCGTGAGTCGCGAACCGCTCGTGATCGTGGACTTTGCGCACACGCCCGACGGTATCGAAAAGGTGCTAAATGCATTGCGCCATCGCAAGATCGTCGCGGTTTTTGGCGCCGGCGGCGATAGAGACCGCACCAAACGCCCAAAAATGGGTGCAATAGCGCAAAAATACGCGCACAGGCTCGTCGTCACCAGCGACAACCCCCGCAGCGAAGAGCCAGAAATCATCATCGCCGAGATATGCTGTGGCCTAGAGATGAACGGGCGCGTAAAATGCATATCAAACCGCAAAGATGCGATAAAATACGCGCTTGAAAGCCTCGCACGGGATGAAATTTTGGTGATTTTAGGCAAGGGCGACGAAACATATCAGGAGATCAAGGGCGTAAAATATCCGTTTAGCGACAAAGAGGTCGTGCGCGAACTTTTGGACGGACGCGCCTAAATTTACGAACGAAACGGCGACGAAATAAGGGTAAATTCGAGTAAAATTTGCCTTTGCTCGTGCCTAAATTTCTATTTTACTGCCGAGCGGCGTCAAATTTATCGCTCAACTAAACGCTGCTAATTTTAAATTTAATCATAAACTTAACACCGGATTTTATCGTAGCGAGCAAGCAAAAATGAATCGTCGCGGCTAAATTTATAGTATAATTTTCCCAAAAAACACAAAGGACTGCCGATGAAAATCGAAATTTTATCAAGCAAAATCCACCGCGCGCGCGTCACGGACGCCAACCTAAACTACGTGGGCTCGGTCACGATCGGACCCGAGCTCATCGAGGCTGCGGGGCTTTGCGAATACCAAAAAGTAGAAATCCTAAACGTCAATAACGGCGAGCGCTTCGCCACATACGTGATTCGCGGCGAGAAAAAGGGCGAGATCTGCCTAAACGGCGCGGCTGCGCGCAAAGTCTGCGTCGGCGACGTCGTCATTATCGTGGCTTACGCGCTTCTTAGCGCCAAAAAAGCAAGAGATTTCGAACCAAAAATCGTGCAGGTAAACGAGCAAAACGAGATCGTAAAATAATTTACGCCCAAATTTGCCGTTTTGCGGCTGGGGGTCTAAATTTACATTTTATGGCAACGAGTCAAATTTGCGGTAAAATTCGGGCTATTGCGGCGCGATGGTCATTTGCGAACGGGCGAAGGGCGAACGCGCCAAATATTAATTTATTTAAATTTGACGCGGTCGGCAAAATTCCGCGAAATTTGACCAAATTTTGCGCCTGAATTTAAAAGGATTCGCAAAATGATAGCGATTTATTTCAGCTCCACGGGCAACACGAAGCATTGCGTAAAGAGATTTATAGAGCGTCTGAGCGGCGATATCCCTGCGGTTTCGATCGAGGACGAGGGCTGCAGCGAGCTGCTAAAGCGCCATGGCGACGTGATCCTTGCCTATCCTGTTTACTTTAGCGACCTGCCGCAGATCGTGCGCGAGTTCATTTGCGAAAACAGCGCGAATTTCCGCGGCAAAAACGTCTTTATCATCGCTACGATGGAGATTTTTAGCGGCGACGGAGCGGGCTGCGCGGCTAGGATATTAAGGCGGGCTGGCGCGAAAATAACGGGCGGCGCACACATCAGAATGCCCGCGTTTATCCTCGATGTGGCGATTTTTAGCTATTCGGCGCAGAAAAACGAGCGCCTGATCAAGGAGGCAAACGCCAAGCTAGAGCGCGTCGTGCAGGCATTTGCCGCAGGTAAGCCGCCGAAAGAGGGGCTAGGCGTACTATGCCGTATCGCGGGGCTTTTGGGGCAGCGGCTATGGATGAAAATTTGGGACAAAACGCCCTTTGTTAGGCGCAAACCGACCCTCGATACGTCGCGTTGCAGCGGGTGCGGCGAGTGCGAGAGATCCTGTCCGATGCAAAATATAAAAATCACGTACGGCAAGGCGAGATTTGGCGAGCGCTGCACGATTTGCTACAGATGCGTGAACAGATGCAAGCAAAAGGCGATAACGATCCTCGGAAAGGCGAAAAATCTGGAAAAATCAGTCGCGGCGGAGTTCAAAGATATCTGACGCGCGCGCTCGTTCGCATGGGTCTCAGCTCCGCGATAGTTTATTTTGTTGCGCTTTGCGCAGCTTTTAAATTTGCCGAAATGATCAAAATTTAGCGCCCGCCGCGTCTGCACTATCTTAAATGCTCTTTTGGTTCCGTGATTTACCGTCTTGCTTCGACTATTATATTTCTCAAATTTACAAAAAGTCCACGCTAGAAAACTACGCAGGCATTCTTGCGGGAGCCAAAACAGATCAAAACTCGCGCAGTTCACTTAAAGCAAAATTTCATCGTCAAATTTGACGGCTTTTCAGGCTCAAATTTACCCGTCCGCGCTCGTATCCGCGGCGAGTTTTAAAGGCGGGAACGAAACTTGCATTGCAGGCTTTAAATAAAGTAAATTTAGCTTAAATTGGCTAAAATAACGCGAAATTTGAAAGGATGTTTATGTTTGAGGGGATAGATTTTTCAAAAATGGGACAGATGCTCGAGGAGGCGCAAAAAAAGGCGCAAGAAATCGAGCAGGAGAGTCAAAAGCGCGAATTTAGCGTAAAAAGCGGCGGCGGGCTCATCAGCGTCAGAGCAAACGGCAAGGGCGAGGTGCTCGATATCAGCATCAACGACAGCTTGCTAGAGGACAAGGAGAGCTTGCAGATCTTGCTCATCAGCGCCGTAAACGACGTGCTAAAGATGATCGAGGACGACCGCAAAAACGCCGCGTCAAGGATGCTGGGCGGGTTTGCCGGCATGGGACTAGGGCAATGAAACGCGCAGCTTTCTCGCGCCATTTGGACGCGGTTTTGGGGCTCGCGCGGTTAAATTTTGGCGGCGCACGGGACGGTGCGACTGCAAATTTGAACTCAAATTTAGCCCGCAAAATTTACTCTCCACTTTTTGCGGTTTTTGTGATTTGCGTATTTGCTGCGTCGCTTAGAGCCGAGCCGCGCCCGACGCAGGATGATTTTAACGCCTGCTTCGAGAAAAACTTGCCCGCCATGATAAACGTCGCGGGTAACGGCGGCATCGCGATCACGCCAAATCTAATCGCCGTACCTAAAGGCGAAATTCCCGTGAAAAACTACGTCAAATTTGACCCGTATCTGGGCCTCTATCTGGTCTCCTCGGACGCCAAACTCGAGCCTATGAAGATGGCCGACGATAACGCGACGAAAAAAAGCGACTGGGTCAGCGTCACGCGCGATCTAAACGCGACCGTCTACGGCCACGTAAAGGCGCAGGCACAGGCGCTAGGCGAGCTGGACGTGCTCACGTTTGACGTAAACGGCACGGGTGCCGTGCTAAGTCCGTGCTGCAAGCTACGCGGTATCGCCGTGGGTGGGGACAAATTCGTCCCGAGCCGCTATCTAAGGCACTTTGCGGCGTATAAAGACGTTTACTACGGCGACGTCGGAGCGGTTTTCGAGGAGCGAGACGGCAAACTCTACGTAAAGAGCGTCGATCCGCTCGGACGCGGCGCGGCGCTGATGGTAGGGGATGAAATTTTGAGCGTAAACGGCGAGAAATTTGAGAGCCTGCGCGAGCTAAACGAGAGGATTTTGTTCGCCAAAAAGGGCGAGCGACTCAAATTTGAGATTAAGCGCGGTGATGAGGTTTTGAGATTTGGCGTGGCGGTTTCGGACGACGCGGCCAAAAAAGAGCAAAAAGCGCCGACGAAAGCGGATAAAAAGGCCGTCTCTAGCGACGCAAAACCCCAGTCCATACCTCAAAGCAGCGATGCTGCGAGCGTGCAAAAGCTCTATGGCATAACCTTTGACGAGAAGCTAATAGTAAAAAGCATCGACGC
Organism: uncultured Campylobacter sp.; assembly: GCA_963528245.1. Taxonomy (GTDB): domain Bacteria; phylum Campylobacterota; class Campylobacteria; order Campylobacterales; family Campylobacteraceae; genus Campylobacter_A. Next base: position 31,986 of record CAURWB010000004.1, read on the forward strand.
AAGCTCGGGCGCGGCGAAATTCGGCGTCAGAGTCGGCGACAAGCTGATACAAGTGGGGCAAAAGGCGGTCTCAAGCCGCAAAGAAGCGCTAGGCCTGCTCGCTAAAGGCGGCGGTCAAAATTTGCTCTTTAGACGCAACGGCTTTGACTTTTTTTACAACGCGCGGTAGGTTCGGGCGGTAAATTTGACGCCTTTGTGAGTTAAATTTGAGAAATTTAAACTGCGCTCGGAGCTTGAAAAATAAAACGGAGAATAGATGCAAAATCAAAATTTAGCGGTAAAATCAAAATTTAGTAGTAATGATCAAATTTGCGTTCAAAGCACGGCGAAATCGTCAAATTTGAGCGAGTCGCAGGCGCTGCCGAAGGATCAAATTTTAGCTCGCAGTTCGCGCGCGAGCTCGTACCAAAACCGCTCTCAATTTTTAAACGCGAACAAAGCTAGAATAAACTCCGAAAATCCGACTCAAAGCCCGAAAAACAGAGCAAATTTGATCTCGCTCAACGCGGCAAAAGGCTCGTGTTTTACCTCGGGCGCAAATTTACAGCCCGGCATAAATCAAACGGCTCTGAGCGCCGCCGATCAGGACGCGCTTTTGGCCGAGTTTAAGGCGTTTTTGAATGCGCATTTACCAAGCTCGCCTAGCTTTCATCCGTGCTTTGACGACGCGCTTTCCTACACGCTAAAATCGGGCGGAAAGCACTTTCGCGCGATGCTGGTCGCAGGCGTCGTAGCGGCGGTGCGTCCCGAGCGCAAAGAGGCGGCGTTTCACGTAGCGCTGGCATTTGAGACGATGCACAGCTACTCGCTCATCCACGACGATCTGCCGGCGATGGACGACTCGGATCTGCGCCGCGGACAGCCTAGCTTGCACGTCAAATTTGACGAAGTGACGGCGATCCTAGTGGGCGACGCGCTAAACACCCACGCCTTTTATCAGATAGCAAGGGCTCCGCTGGATGCGGACGCGCGCATAAAATGCGTCGAGATCCTAAGCCGCAACGCAGGTATCTACGGCATGGCGCTGGGGCAGGCGGTGGATTGTTATTTTGAAAATCAAAAACTAGGGCTTGAAGAGCTAAAATTTTTGCATATCCACAAGACCGCGCGCCTCATCGCGGCGAGTTTGCAGGCAGGCTGCGTCGTGGCTGGGCTAGACGAGGCGGAGGCTGCGCGTATCTACGATATCGGGCTTGATCTGGGGCTGGCGTTTCAGATCGCAGACGACATCATCGACGCGACGCAAAGCGCCGAAACGGCGGGCAAGCCGACGCATAACGACGGCGCTAAAAACTCCTTTACCAACCTTCTTGGCGTGGAGGGCGCGGTGCAGGCTAAAAACGAGCTCATCGCAAAGATAGAGCGCGAGCTAGGCGGCGTGCATGCGGGCATACGCGCTATCGTGACGGGCCTCATCGACAAGCATTTGCGGTAAATTCGGCTTAAATTTGCGTTTTAGGCGGTTAAATTTGAGCAGTTAAATTTGCCGTCAAATTTCGCAAATTTTATCTTTAACTACAAAACTCTATCCGCTCGGTATAAATAAACCATCTCGCAAACCATGCCGATGCCGCCGTAAATTCGGCAAAATTCGGCTCTCTTTTTATGCTATAATCTTTTAAATTTATCAAAAGGAGAGATAATGAAAAAAATAGCCTTATCGCTTGCGCTTTTGTGTGCGGCGGCGTTTGCCAAAGAGTACGACTACATGCTAGCTAGCACCGCGCAAAAGACTTTTGAGGAGCCGACTTCTAGCTATGAAACGAAGCAAAGCTACGACGCCAAGGCTTGCCGCCTAGAGCTAGTTAGCAGCTCCGAGCTAGCAGACGGCCTAAAGGGCAAACACAAAGAGGTCAGCTACTACAACAAAGCCGGCGAGATGACGAAATTTGAAGCCTTTAGCTATGATTTTACCGCGAAAAAATGGATCAAAGTAACCGAATACAAAGCCGACTATAAAAAAGGAGTCCTCACGCAGGAGTCTAGTTCGTTTATCAGGGGCGTGCCGGAAAATGCTAGCAAAATCATCACAAAGTACCTAAAAAACGCTAGCGAGGAGATCAGATACGAGCTGATAAAAGGCAAGTGGCAAAAAGCCGCGCTAACCAAAACCGTCGAGAACGCATACGGCGAGAACGAGCTTATAGTGCTGAGCGTCTGGGACGGCAAACGATGGCAGCCTAAGTCAAAAACGCAGCTGCTCTACGGCGCAGATGGACAGACGCGCGGCTATGAGAGTTGGGACTACGAAAACGGCGCGTGGCAAAACCGCGAAAGAAGCACTGTTGCAGGCGATGTGAAGGGCAAATACGAGCAGGTAAGAAGCGTATTTGAGGACGGCACGTGGCGCTATGACGAGATGTCAAAGCACGACTACGACGCCTCTAGCGGCAAAGACGTGACGATAAATCTCATCTGGAACGCCGAACAAAACGCATGGGAAAACAACAGCAAAAGCGTCTCGGTCGTAGAGGGCGCGGGCTTCGAGACGGCGGCGTTTTTGTGGGATAAAGAGCGCAAAGAGTGGAAGCAGGAGTACTCCAACCGCAGCATCTACGACAAGACCGGCGAGCGTCTGCTAACTCAGCGGTACGACACGATGGACGGCAGCGAGAAGTTCGTCTACGGCTACAACGAGCGCGGCGATAACGTGAGCGTGGATATCTATGAGCTAGCTAGCGACGAAAACGGCAAAAGATGGGTGCAAAATAAGCGCCTAGAAACGACCTTTGATCCGCGCATATTAGCCGACGACGTCGGACACGGCGGCTCGCTGATGTCCTTTGAGATGCCTAGCAGATACGCGGTGACTAGCTTTAAGCAGTTTGTCGCGGCGGACAGTAAATTTAAGCTCGCCTCAGAGCAGACGTGGAAATATAAAAGGGTCAAATGATCTTTTGCTAGCGGCCCAACTGCGGTAAATTTGACGCTTTGGATTTGGTCAAATTTAACGAGCGCCAGAGCGTCAATTTAGCTCGTTAAATTTTGCTTTCGCATCAAATTTGACGCCGTTTGGGCGGCTAAATTTAAAAAGGAGCGAATGTGAGATCTTTTTGGAAAGCAGCGGCGATGGCTGCGATTTGGGCCTTGCCGCTAGCTGCGTCGGGCGAAATTTGCCTAAAAAAGACTATCTATAAAACGCAGGGCGACGCCGTGCCGCGCTACAAATATGAAACGAGCCAAGCTTACGACGCGAAGGCTAGAGTGCTAGAAAAAATCTACGACGAAATCAGCGACGAGGGCAGGCGCAGGACGAAAAGCATTGTCAAATTTGACGAAAGAGGCGAGCGCGAGATAGGCAGCACCGAGTACGAGTGGGACTTTAGAGCCGGCAAATGGCGCAAAGCAGGGTTTTCAAAAACAGAGAGGACAAAGGACGGCACGTTTGTTTTTATTGATACCCGCAGTCGAAACGGCAAGCTAAATCAAGGTCAAAAAAACGTCGAAAAGCGAACGGGCGCGACGGAAATCTCTCAAAATTTCACCCTAAAAAACGGCAAATGGACGCCGACGTATCTAATCAAAAGACTTTATGACGAAAACCACAAAACCGCGCTCATAGCGACATTTGAGTGGAGCGCCAAAGCCAAAAAATGGACTCCGTACGAAAAATCTATATACCGCTACAACGGCGACGTTTACGCTAGCTCCGAGGGCTATAAATGGCGCGGCAAATGGGTGCCGCAGACGAAGCATGCGGCCTTTACGGCTGCGGATGGAGCGCGTACCGAGATAAATTTTACGTGGAGCCAGGACGCGTGGCAGCCGCAGGAGAGGACGTTGCAGAAAATAGAGCTCGAGTTTAGACGCTTTACCGATCTTAGATGCCGCTGGGACGCTGCAAGGAGCGAGTGGAACGGCTGCTACAAAAACGTGCGAGAGGAGACCGAACAAGGTAGGCTAAAATACTCCGCATCGTCGTTTTGGCATGAGGAGTCACAGCGCTGGGAGGTCGTGTTTGAAAACGAGCTTAGCTACGACGCGCGTGGCAACCTGATAAAAAATCGCGAGATGTCTGATGGCGAGCGGCGCGAGTACGTCTATACCTACGACGAGGCGGGAAATAACGTATCCTCAGCGCTTCGCGAGCCCGATGAGAGCGGCAAATGGCGCGAAACGCAAAAAACGGTAAACGTCTTTGAGCCGGACATCTTGGCGCGCGACGTCATGGATCGCGGATTCATCGGCGACTACGTGGCTGCGGGCGAAAACGCGATCAAAAGCAGCAAGCAGTATTTTTTAGACGGCGATGAGTTTAAGCTAAACGAGACGCTCGAGTGGTTTTACGAAAAGTGCGAGCAGTCTCGTGAATGAGCCGTGTATCGTTCAAATTTCGCGCGATGATGCGATGACGTCTGGCTGTGAGGCGGATTTTGGCGTCTAAATTTGACGAGCGGCGGATGATGGTTTTTAAATAAAATTTAGGAGAAATATGCGAAATTTAGAGCAAATTTTAGCGTCGCTAGACGAGAGCGCGCAAAAGGTTTTGGTTTTAGGATGCGCAAAACACCCCGTTTGGGACGATGCGCAGGAGGTTTTCGCGCTAGCTACGAGGCAAATTTTAGATAAAAGCCTAGGGTTGCAAAAGGGCGTTGATTATAGCAAAACTCCTAAATTTTATGGTGCCCGGCCGCTCGCGTTTATCGGCGTGCATGCGCAGATGATCGGGCGAAAAAGCATAGGATTTTTGCTTACGGAAAGACATCTTTTGGTTAAATTTGACTCGTCGGCCGTAAACGTAGACGAGGTAGCGGCGGCGTTTAGGCTCGATAAGTATTTGCAAAACGAGCTGGAAAATCTCGCGTGGCAAGAGCTAGAAAAATGCAAATTTGAAATCGAGGACGAGATGAAAGCGGCGATGAAAACTGCGTTAAAAGCGGTCTTGCAGGCGGTTTTAGAGGAGGGCGTTAAGGTCGAGGAGCGCACGATCGCGGATAAAATTTTGGAGCTTGAGCTGGGCGAAGCGCTAAAAACGCCGCTTGACGAGACGAAGCTGCTATCAAAATCGCTTAGCGTCTTTAAGCCCGTCTCGCCGATGCTTCACAGCCTTGACTGCTCGCTTTTTGGTAAGCCTTACGGCGTGATACTAGACGAGCGCGGACTTATTAGCCGCGAGCTGATGGAAGAGCCGGTTTTTAGCTCGTGGGACGAGATCGGGGGCGCACAAATCGAAGTAAAAGAGGACGCCGTAATAATCGGCGAAAAAGAGCATAAGATACCTTTTGAGCTAAAAGAGAAAAAGGAAAATTTCGCCGAGTTTTTAAAATTTACGGCGGCGTTAAAAGCGTGAAATTTAAGCCGAATTTTCGTATAATCGCATAAAAACTAAGGAGAAAAAATGCTAAAAAAGATGGCGGATACGATAAGGTTTTTATGCGCGGATATGGTGCAGCAGGCAAACAGCGGGCATCCTGGCGCGCCGATGGGGCTAGCTGACGTCATGGTCGTGCTTAGTAAGTTTCTAAATCACAATCCTAAAAATCCAAACTGGCTAAACCGCGATAGGCTTGTGTTTAGCGGCGGTCACGCAAGCTCGCTCGTGTATAGCTTTTTGCATCTTAGCGGCTACGATCTTAGCCTTGAGGATCTAAAAAGCTTCCGCCAGCTAGGCTCTAAAACCCCCGGCCACCCGGAGATCCATACTAAAGGCGTCGAGGTCGCGACGGGGCCTCTGGGCCAAGGCGTAGCAAACGCGGTGGGCTTTGCTATGGCGGCAAAATACGCGGCTAATCTGCTAAACGAGCCTGAAAACGCCGTCATCGACCATAAAATTTACTGCCTCTGCGGCGACGGAGACTTGCAGGAGGGCATCAGTTACGAGGCCTGTGCAGTCGCGGGCAACCTGCACCTAGACAACCTCGTGCTGATCTACGACTCAAACAACATCACGATCGAGGGCGACACGAGTATCGCTTGGAGCGAGGACGTGAAGGCGAGGTTTGAGGCTCAGGGCTGGGACGTCGCGCGCATCGACGGTCACGACTACGATCAGATCGAGTTTGCGCTCGAGCAAGCCGCCGAGAAGGAGCGCCCGTACCTCATCATCGCAAACACTCGCATCGCAAAGGGCGCGGGCGAGCTAGAGGGCAGCCACCACAGCCACGGCGCGCCGCTTGGCGAGGAGATCATAAAGGCCGCTAAAATAGCGGCGGGCTTTGATCCTGAGCGTAAATTTGCTATCGACGAGGACGTGCTGATCCGCTTCCGTGCCGCGATAGAAAAGGGCGACCTAGCCGAAGCCCAGTGGAATCAAAAAGTGCAAAATTTAAGCGCTGAGAGTAAAAATATGCTCAACTCGCTGCTAAATCCCGATTTTAGCAAGATAAATTTTCCTGATTTTAGCGGCAAAAAGTTAGCCACGCGCGACAGCAACGGCATCATCATGAACGAGATCGCGCGCGCGATGCCCGGCTTTATCGGCGGTAGCGCGGATCTGGCTCCGTCAAACAAAACCGAGCTAAAAGGCATGGGCGACTTCCCTAACGGCCGCAACATCCACTATGGCATCCGCGAGCACGCCATGGCCGCGATCAACAACGCAATCGCTAGATACGGGCTTTTCTTGCCGTTTAGCGCGACGTTTTTTATCTTTAGCGACTATCTAAAGCCGTCTGCGCGTATCGCTTCGCTGATGAGCGTTAGGCACTTTTTTATCTTTACGCACGACAGTATCGGCGTGGGCGAGGACGGCCCGACGCATCAGCCTATCGAGCAGCTCAGCACGCTTCGCGCGATGCCGAACTTTTACACCTTCCGTCCGGCCGACGGCAACGAAAACGCGCTTTGCTGGAAGGCGGCGTTAAATTTACGCGCTCCAAGCGCCTTCGTGCTAAGCCGCCAAGGCCTAGCTCCGCTTGAAAAAGGCGAATTTGGCGGTGTAGAAAACGGCGCATATCTGCTAAAACGCGCGCAAAACGCCAAAATCACGCTAATAGCTAGCGGCAGCGAAGTGGAGCTTTGCGTCAAGGCAGCTGAAATTTTAGCCGCTCGCGGTATCGGCGCGAACGTCGTATCCGCCCCGTGCTTTGACCTGCTTTGCGAGCAGCCGCGCGAATACGTAGAGCAGATCATGGATCCAGCGACCAAGGTCATCGCCGTCGAACCCGCAAGCGCGCTGGAGTGGTATAAATTTGCGGGTGAAATCTACTCTATGAAGAGTTTCGGCGAGAGCGGCAAGGCGGGCGCATTGTTTGAGTACTTCGGCTTCACGCCTGAAAAGATCGCGGAATTTGCGAGCGAACGCGCATGAAAACAGCGTTAGTTTTAATCGATATCCAAAACGATTATTTCAAGGGCGGCACAAACGAACTTGTAGGGCAAGAGGCGGCGGCGAAAAAGGCGGCTAAAATTTTAGCTCTTTTTAGGCGGAAAAATCTGCCTGTTTTTCACGTTCAGCACATTGCGACCAGCGCGGGAGCGACGTTTTTCTTGCCTAACACGCGCGGCGCGCAGATTTACGAGCTAGTCGCCCCGCTACCGCACGAACCCGTCATCGTTAAACACGCTCCGGATAGCTTTTTAGGTACCGAGCTAAACGAGCGGTTAAAGGCACTCGGCGCGGAGCGAATTTTGGTCTGCGGGTCGATGAGTCATATGTGTATCGATACTACCGTGAGAAGCGCGATGGAGAAGGGGTTTAAAGTGGCTTTGGCTCACGATGCGTGCGCGACTAAGGATATGAGCTTTAACGGCGAAAATTTGCCCGCCGCACTCGTGCACAAGGCGTTTATGGCGGCTATGAGTGGGATCTTTGCCGACGTTAAAAGCACGGATGAGGTTTTGGCGGATTTTAGCGAGTAATAATTAATCCGAGGTGCGCTATTTTTTAAATTTTAGGCTAGCCGTGAAAGAATATTTATGCGGTCTAGCACAAATTTATTCGGAAGCTAGGGCGGTTAAGCGAGCATGCCGCTTGCGAGATTTTGCTACCAGGATTTCTCTAAAACCCTTAAATTTAAAACCAAGCGCTTACCCCCCCCCCCCAAAAAAACCGCTCATACAAGCGCTAGTCTATTAAGGCCCGTATTTACGGCTATTTCACGTAAATTTGCGGTCTATTGTAGATTTAAGGCGTGATTAAAATACGCTACTCTACTCCGCAAGGAGCGGGAGTGTCTGGTAGTGTTCACGCCCAACTCGGCTTTTTGCATTTATTGCCGCTTCTCGCTCTTGATACCGCGTCGTCGCTCGTCCGCACCGATACGTAAATTTATCCCGCCCGTTTGCCTTAAAATTTGAGTAAATTTTATGATTTTTCTGCTAAAATCGCGTCTTTACGACTTTTAAAACTGTGGCGAAAAATCTCAAATCTGCCGCCAAATTTGCGTAAAACGACTAAAATTTTATAATCAAGGTATAAAATGGAGCTTTCGCATATTATCGTTTTGGCCCTAGTTCAGGGTATTAGCGAGTTTTTACCGATCTCTAGCTCAGCTCACCTCGTGCTGGTGCCTAAGCTACTTGGCTGGGCGGATCAGGGGCTTGCCTTTGACGTCGCCGTTCACGTAGGCACGCTAGCGGCGATACTTTTTTATTTTAAAGACAGGCTTGCTGGGCTCGTGCGCGATTTTTTCGCATCTATCGCGCGGCGCGAGAAGGTCGGCGACAGCACGCTCGTGTGGTCGGTTGGCTTTGCGACCGTGCCGGTGGGGCTTTTTGGCGTTTAGCGACGCCATCGAGCAGTACGCTAGAAGCGGGCTCGTGATCGCGGCGATGACGATAATTTTTGGTATCGCGCTCTACGTCGCGGATAAAAAATCGGGCCTAAAAACAGAATACGAAATGACGATCAAGCTCGCTCTCATCGTGGGGCTAGCACAGGCGATCGCGCTGATACCCGGCGTTTCGCGCTCGGGCGTGACGATGACGGCGGCGCTGATGCTTGGCTTTAGCCACAGCGCAAGCGCAAATTTCTCGTTTTTGCTCTCAATCCCCGTGATCGTGCTAGCAGGCGGGCTCGAGGCGGTGAAACTGATAAAAACCCCAGACGCGCTACCTTGGAGCGACCTTGCTATAGGCGCGACGGTTAGCGGCCTTAGCGCGTATCTTTGCGTGCGGCTGTTTATGGCGCTGATCGCGCGCGCGAGCATGCTGCCGTTTGTTATCTACCGCATGATTTTGGGCGTGTTTTTGTTCGTGATGTTTTTATAAAAATAGTCAAATTTGGGCTCAAATTTATGGTTTGCGGCCCAAATTTGCTTTGTAAATCTAAAGCGCAAATTTGACTAAGACGGATCAAAATTTAGCTTTTCTAAAACCTCTTTTATCCTTGCGCTTCTACTCTCTACGCTATCTTCTTCGCTAAACATTCTATGTTTGCTATGTTCAAAAGGCGGCAGGTCTTTAACGAAATCATAAATTTCCTCAAAGCTCAAAATCTTGCCGTGCAGGTCGTAGCCGACGTTTAGCGCCTTACCTTTTATATTTGCGATATTTGCGTGGATGTGGCCGTAGAGCTGGATTGCGCCGTGGTGGCCTGCGTTCCACTCGGCTAACGGATAGTGAAAGAGCACGAGGTGAAATTTATCCTGTCCGTGCTGTACGGTGATCTCTTTGTATTTGCAAATTTCCTCAAACAGCGCGTTGCCGTCTTGCTTTTTCATGGCTAGCAGCTCGTCTTTATGCTTTTTTATCGCTTCGTCGTGATTGCCTAGCACTAGGACGTGCTTGCCGTTTAGCTTGCTAAAGATGGATATACTGGTCTGCATATCCTTGTGAAAGCTTAGATCGCCTATGTTATAGACCGTGTCGCATGGATTTACTCTCTCGTTCCAGAGGCGAATGAGCGCCTTGTCCATCGCCTCTACGCTAGAAAAAGGCCTAAAGTACGGATGAAATTTTATGATATTACCATGTCCGAAATGCAAATCGGAGGTAAAATAAATCATTTTTGCTCCCTTAAATCCGCTTCAAATTTCTCGCCGCTTTTTATCTCCATTATCTCTAGCCTTTTAAAAAATACGGCTCCCACATCCATAGAAAAGACGTCGTTTGCACGCCTGGTTATTCTATTTTCCTTACTTGCGACGTGCCCGTGAAATATCCTCTTGCCCGTATTATTGCCCTCCCAAAAGGGCTCTATACTCCACAGCACGTAGTCCTCGTCCTGCTCCTCTTCGCTTTTATCGCCGTCAAAGGCCGCGTGGACGAATATACTTTGCTCCGAGCTTACGACGTGGGGCATATCGTTTATAAAATCCTTGAGCCACGAGAGCGCGAAACTGTTTAAATTTCGCTTGTAGATCGATCGTTTTGTTTTATCGCCGCCGTTTCTAAGCCAAATTTGATGATCTAGCGAGTCGTCGCCAAAATACCCGTCCATCATCATTTTTTCGTGATTTCCCAGCACGTGGATCAGCGCGTATCCGTTTCTAATAAGCTCGGCGTATCTTTTGTATAGTCCGATCGTATCCTCGCCGCGGTCGCAGCTGTCGCCCAGGATGATTATCAGATCTTTTTTGCTCAAATTTATCTTTTTAAGCATCAGGTTAAAAAGCCCGAGGGAGCCGTGCAGATCGCCGAATACGAAAATCCGCGCGTAATCATCTTCGTTTATATGTTTTATCTTTATCATTTTTTGTTCTTGATTTTTAAATTTGCGGAAAATTTTTGGGTTAAGTTTTATAAGATTATGGCAGATGGGAAGGGATTCGAACCCTCGAAAGCTTGCACTTTACACGCGTTCCAGGCGTGCTCCTTCAACCGCTCGGACACCCATCTATGAAGCCTGGATTATAGCTAAAATTTAATAAGCGCAAACTTATATTTGAGTTTGATCGCGTTTTATGGCGGCGTCAAATTTGAGCTCGCATAGCATTTTAGCGTCATAAAGGTGCGGGTTGGGACGCAAAACAGTCAAATTTGCCGCCAAATTTGGCTTAAATTTGAGCGAATTTACCCGCGCTTACCTAGAGCGAAAACAAACATCCTGCACGCCTCGCGAAACGGCTTTATCCAGCTCATCGCGCGACCGACTAGCCCCCAGCGGTGTTTGTACATATTCATCATCGTGCCGATTTCCAGGCATTTTATGCGCTCTTTATCCCACGCCTCGACTTCGTCTGCGCCCTCTATGCTCATCTTAAATTTAACGTTTCCTTTCATAAATTTGAGCACGTCGTGCTTGCGCGCGTTTGACTTTGCGGCAAATTTATTTATCAAATCGGTGAGCAAAAGTCCATCGAATCGCTCGCTCAAATTTAGCACGAACTCGCGAAATACCGCCTTTTCAAAGTACATCGCCACGCCCTCTAGCACGAAAACGAACTTCGCGCCCACGTGATTTCTGGCTAACTCGTCCATCCACGCGGTTTCTAGCATCGAGCACGCTAGGCTATAGTTTCGCGGCGCTTTTGGCACGAGTTTATCGCGAAGTGCGATGACGTCAGGCAAGTCAAGGTCGTAAAAGGTCGCCTCGGGGCAGAGCGGAGCTAGTCTAAGAGGCCTAGTATCAAGCCCGGCGCCGACCTGAACGATGACGGCGGCCGGATGCTCGCGCGTAAATTTAAGTATGCAGTCGTCAAAAAACCTCGCGCGTATCACCGTGCCGACCCTGCTTAGCGTAGAGCGGTCAAATTTGGCGAAATCATAATCTATTCTGCTCGCGACGTCGCCTGAAAATTCGTCTTTTAGTATGGGGCGGGCTTTCTCGTTTTCCTTGCTTCTAAAATATAAATTTATAAGTAGCGTTTCGGAGACGATATCTGCAAATGCAATCTTTTCCATCTCGTTTTTCCTTTTTATTTTGATAATCTTTATAGAAATTGTAGTGCAAACGGCTTTAAAATTTTATAAAATTTAGCGTTTAACTCGCCGTTAATGCAATGTCGTTTATAATACGGCTTTTAAAAACGAAAAAAGGCAAAAAATGAAAAAAATCCTCATCATCGCAGGCTCGTGCAGCAACGGCGGTGCGGGACTGCAAGCCGACATCAAGGCGTGCGCGCACTTTGGCTGCTATAGCGCGACGGCGGTCACGGCGCTAACGGCCGAAAATACGGACAAGATCAAAAATATCGTTTCGCTTGATCCCTCGTTCATCGCCGATCAGCTCGAGATGCTCTCGGCCGAGTTTAGCTTCGATGCCGTTAAAATAGGCATGCTCTTTAACGAGCCCATCATGGACGTCGTGCAGAGCTTTTTAGAAAAAAACTCCGCTCCGGTTGTGTTAGATCCCGTCTGCGTCTCGAAAATGGGGCATAAACTCATCAAAGATAGCGCCATCGAGCGGCTAAAAGAACTAATGAAATTTGCCACCGTCACTACGCCAAATTTACGCGAAGCGGACGTACTTTTCGGCGATGATTTTACGAATTTGCCGTGCGACGTGATCGTGAAAAAGCACATCGTCGCGGGCAAAAGCATCGACACGCTCTACCGCAAGGACGGCAGCGTGCAAAACTTCGAGACACCGCTAGCAGACCCGCTGGTTATCATCGGCGCTGGTTGCACGTTTTCTAGCTCGCTAGCCTGCCTGCTCGCTCGCGGCCAAAGCCTAGAAAGCGCCATCCAGCAAGCCAAAGAATACATCTACAACGCCATAATCACGGGCATCGACACGAATCTAGGCGCGAGAAAACTGCTAAATCACGGGGTTAAATTTTAAATTTAGCGTGCTTGACGCCGTAAATTAGAGTAAGAATAAAAGAATTTGCGAGGATTTATGAGCATAAGCCACAAAGCGTCTTTTATTATTATTTTTCTAATCGCGGCGACGGCCGTCTACTTAAATTTATACGACGGACGAGAGCTGGCGCGAAACTACGAAAAAAATCGTATCGAGATTTTAGCATTGCGCGATTTTGCGCGCGAGATTAGGCCTTGCGGAGTTTGGTTTGACCTGCGCTTGGACGGGGCGCGGGTTGAGACGTTTAGCGCCGCGAATGCCGATAAAAACCAAACCGCGAGCTTCATCCGCGTAGATAAGCGAACGAGCGTGCAGGAACCTCTACTGATACTCGGCTGGGACGCGCAGACTTTTGGCAAACTAAAAGCCAAACTAAAAAGCGCAAATGTCATAGGCGTAAGAATCTGGGGCAACGAGGCGTTTGGAGGCGAGCGCAAAACGACGATTTATTATCGCAATGAGGGCTTTGGAGGTGCTTATTACGAGATTTTTGACGACGCTTCGGACGAGATATTGCGAGGCGACAAGGAAGCGGGCTGCGACGATAAATTTCATTCAGACGGCGTAGCTTTGATTTATGACGGCGGGGCTACCGTGGATTTTATGTGCGTAAGCAAAGAAGGCAAAAATATAAAACGTAGATAAAAATCTAAATTTTAGATTTACGCTTTAAATTTGGGTTTGGTTTGGCGGCTAAATTTGACCCGAAGCGAGGGTAGATAAATTTGCGGGCGGTTTTGTTAAATTTGACTGCCTATGAGTGGGTTTTGTCTGGCTCGCTCGTTGAATTTGGATACGGATAACGGCGGCAAATTTGACTGTTTATACTGATTGCTATTAATCAATTGCATCCCACGGCATTATACAACCTATTTGTGCTTCTATCTCATCGGCTTGTTTGTGCGTGAGGCCTGCTATTATGGTCATCTTGACTATACGATGTTGCGTCTTTTGCGCTATTTCTACGTGCGCCGGTAAAAAAGCGAGTTCAAAGGTACGACAGTGTATTATATTTTCTGCTTTTATAACTTGATTTCCAAATATAAATCTATCTATAACAATCTTGTCTCTATAAATTTCAACGTAGTTAAAAAATATCACCGAGTATAGCAGCCAGATCAAAAGTGCGGAGCCCAAAATCCCAAGTATGCGCATCCAGCCGTCGTAATATATCGCAGTAGGCAAGGCGGGTACGAGCAGGAAAAAGCTGTACGAGATAAAGTCGATCATTACCATGAGCGGATTTCGTCTATCTAGTCTGTAAAGTAGCTCCGACTCTTTATTTTCTTTGCCTGGATTTTCGTTCATATCCTCCGCCTAAAGTCAAATTTTAAATTTATCCAGCCTAGTTTGTATGTAAACGGCGAGCGGTTAAAATCTTCAAGTTACGTTGCCGTTTAAATTTACGCCGACTTTCAAATTTGACCCAAATTTACGGTCAAATTTCACCCGCGTTCCCGCTTAGTCGCTGTCAAATTTACCTAAAACTTATCTGCGCGTCGTCCGTGCCGTCTTCGAGCGAGATGTTGTAGCCGCCGGTATTTGGCGGGCGTTTATAGATATCTTGCGGGCGGATATCCAGCACCTCGTCGCTGAAAAACACGCACTCTCGCTCGCCCGTATCGACGTCGCGCACCCAGATTTTGCCGTCGTCCACGATCTCCTCGTCAAACTCTATCACGCTATTTTCGTAGATTTTGCCCAGCAGTCGCTCGTGTAGGCGGTTTTCGCGCTCAAACTCCAGTTGCGCCTGCAGACACTCCGCCTCATCGATGAAAATCGGCTCCAGCGCGATCTTGTCGCCCCCTAGTACGCACTCGAATTTCTCCAGCGTAGAGCAGTCCACCTCGCTGCCGCCCAGCCTCACGACGTCCTTGTTGCGCATGAAGTAGCGGTTGGTGAGGTTGCCCATCAGCGCCTCGTACGCCGTGCCGCCTATCGCGCGTTTAAGCAAAAATTCATTTTGAAACGCCAGCACCAGCTCCACCTCGCACTCGCGCAGGATCTCTTCGTTTAGCTCGGTGTTCTCGCTCAGCAGTTTCGCCGACTCGTCGAGAAATAGGCTAATAGGCCTTTTTTGCTTCATCGTTACGCGCTTTAAAAGCTCGGGCAGGAAGCTGTTTAGCAGGAAGCTCAGCGCGCTTTTGTCGCAGCTAGCGGCGTTAAATATCACGATTTTGCCGTTATTTAGCAGCCCTGCGATACTCGCGTCGCCCGCAGCGCCCTCGCCGTCGCCATTTAGCGAGTCGTCGTTCATGAGGCCAAGAAAGGGCGACATCATCATCGAGTAGTTGCGAAAATCGTCTCTCGTGCGTTCGTCGCCGATATCCTTGTAGCGGCTCGTCGCGTCCAAAAACTCGTCCGCAGTCGCTAAAAACGCGCGGTTTATCATTATCGTCTCGCGGGTGAAATTTAGCGTCGAGGAGTCGAGATTGTCGCAGATTAGACTTAGCGCGTCTTTAAACTCGAGCATCTTTTCTAGGTCTTGCGAGAGGCGCAGTATCGTAGCGACGTCAAAGGTAAAATCCCGCGCGAGCGTGCGCACGTCGGCGTAGAATGCATCTGTGTAGCAGTCGTTTAGCGGCGTGATTTTTTTAGCGAAAATTTTAAGTGCCTTTAAAACCTTAAAAAACTCCGTCGCGATGCTCGAGCCAAACTCTTCCCAAAACTTCTCCCTCGACTCCATCGGCTTTTTCACGCAGTTTTTAAAGTCTCGCGGCTTCATCGAGGCTATGAGATTTATCGGCGCGTCCAGCCTCGCGCCCACGCTTACGACGTCTTTTAGGCGGCCCGCTCTGCGCGCTAGAGCCTTGATTTTAGCACTCTCGCCGCCTTTATAATCCACGGCAAACACCGCGTAGCCTTTTTGCATGCGGTCAAGCAAATTCGGATATATCATCGCCGTCGTCTTGCCGCTGCCCGTCTCTCCGATGATGGCTGCGTGCGTGAAGTCGCTAGGTATCAGCGCGCCTTTTTTCTCCGCGTTTTCCCGCGTTCTCGTGAATCCCATTATTTTTTGCATATTTTTCCTTGTCGGGGGCGATTGTAACGAAATTTGGTTTAAAGATTTAAATTTGACGGGGCGGCGGAGGCGTCAAATTTTGCCCTTGAGGCGAGATACGAAGGCGGTTTGCAAAACCCGCACCGCAAAAATGCTAGACGTAAATCCGGCGTCAAATTTGAGTTAATAAAACGAGCGTGGACTCGCTAAAAATAATTGCGGCAAATTTAGCTCAAATTTGCCGAAAAGCGGGCTAAATTTACTCGGATTTTTTGCAGACGGCGGCCGAGTGCGTGAGTAGATCGTGCAGATTTAGCGCGTCTTTGCGAAAAAAGCAGAGGCAAAGTCCGACGATGCTAACGCCTGCAAGCAAGAAGCACGTATAGCGTAGCAAAACGCGTGCGAAGCCGAGCTTGCGTCCGCTGCGTAAGTCGATGAGGTAGATATTTTGCGAACGGTAGCCGGGCGTTTGGGCTTTGATCGCAAAAAAGGCGCAGCAGATGAGAGCGACTGCGAGATTTGCCCCGAATATCGCAGTTTGGTTGTGCAAAAAGTCGTCTTTGCCGCCTAAGAAAACATAGGTCGTGAGGTAATATATCGGCATCCCGATCAAAAAAAGATCGGTGATAAAGGCTTTTACTCGCGCACCGATGGTGGCTAGCTGCGCTTTTTGTTTTGCCAAATTTACTCCTTTTTTGCTTTGTTTTTTTGGGCGCATGTTTTGAGTTTTTGAGCGCCAAATTTGATCGCTAGCGCCCAAATTTATGCTCTTTTGCTTTTGTTGCGGCAAATTTACGTCTGCTTGTGCTACCGCTTCGGTGCGGTAAATTTACGGCTCGTTTCCGGGTTTCGCTTGCGCCGTCTTAGCCGGCCAACCTTGCTCCGCTCGTAAATGGCGCTTCATTTGCCGCCCGATTATACGCCTGGCATAATCTTTACGATATCCGTCGCCTTTGTTTGCTTTTGGCTACGCACTCGTTTGATGATCGATAATTTTCGTCTCGCATGTTTTTGCTAGGCCTGCTTGCGCTTGATTTATCGCCCGCCCCCGCATCGTTATCAAGCCGTAAATTGCCGAAACTATGCGCCACTTTTAAAATCATAAATTTTAGGAAGCGCTTTTGCGGGCGTAAATTTATCTAAATCCAAATTTGGCGGTCGCCGTCAAATTCGCAAGACGGCAACACGAATTTGATTCCGCTCCGATCGCGACTTGCAAAAACGCAACTGCGGGCTTCATTTATCGTCAAATTCATCTCTCAAGATATCGCAGAGCGCAGCATGGCCGAGTCAAATTTGATTTGCGATCGGCTTGCATTCATTGATGCCCGCAAAATCCGTCCAAATTTGTACGACTAAATCAAGCATGGCCGCGAAATTTGAAAATTTAGTTGCCTCTGCTGCCCGGCTTTATCGCCTTGCTTCCGTCGGCGCAAAGAGGGCAGTTTGCAGGCTCATAAATCTCAAACTCAAAGTTGCCCAGCGCGAAAAACGGCTTGTCGGCGGGTAGTTTGGCGCTGGGTTTTGCGACGCTGTCCGCTAAATTTGCGACCTTGCAAAAGCCGCGATTAGCAAGCGCGGCAAACGCCACGACCTCGCCGCCTAGTCCTTCTATCACCCGCGCAGCCTCCATCGCCGAGCCGCCCGTGGTGATGATGTCCTCACAGACGATAAATTTCTCGCCCTTTTTCACCTCAAAACCGCGTCGCAGGCTCATCACGCGCTCGACTCGCTCGGTAAAGATAAAGCGTTTTTTTGCCGCGCGAGCTAGCTCGTAGCCGGCCAAAATGCCGCCTAGAGCGGGCGAACAGACGCTGTCAAACTCTACGCCCGATTTTTCGATGACGGCGGCTAGCTCGTCTGCTAAAGCGCCTGCTAACTGCGGATCCTCGAGTACCTTGGCGCTTTGTAGATAAAACTGCGAGTGGTTGCCGCTGCTAAGCAAAAAATGCCCCTGCAAAAACGCGCCCGCATCCTTGTAAATTTTCTCTAAATCCATCGTTTTTCCTTTGTAAAATTTGAGCGAATTTTACCCTAAGCGCGCTTAAGCTACTATTTTTTGAGCTTTTGGCGGCTTGCGATTTTACGTTATTATATAACTCTGCCGAGCAAAAACGGCTAGCAATTTTAAATTTGGATATAAATTTTGGTAAAAGCGAGTATGGCGTGATAAATTTAAAATTTGGACAAAATAGATAAACGCGTTCTTGGGTGTAGCAAAAGCGGATTAAAATTTATGCTAAACGCGAAATAGCGGTGGGTTTATATAAAAAAGCGGCTCGTCAAATTTAACGAGCCGTACGTAAATTTTAAACTTTTAAAAGTTCGCTCTCTTTTTCTTTTACGAGCGAGTCGATCTTTGACGTATAGCTGTCGGTGATCTTTTGGACCTCGTCTTGTCCTTTTTTACTCTCGTCTTCGGTGATAGCTTTATCTTTTTCTAGCTTTTTTACCTCGTCGTTAGCGTCTTTTCTGATATTTCTGATGCTAACTTTGGCTTTTTCGCCGAATGCCTTAGCGTGCTTTGCGTTTTCTTGGCGTTGCTCGACCGTCATCGGAGGGAAAAATAGCTTCACGCTCTCGCCGTCGTTGTTCGGATTTACGCCGACATTTGCCGCAGAGATCGCTGCGGTTATGATTTTTAGCATCGGTTTTTCCCACGGCGTAATGCTTATAGTGCTAGCATCGCTCGTTAGTACGGTGGCTACTTGGTTTAGCGGAGTTTGGCTGCCGTAATAATCCACGTAAATATTATCGACTATGCTTATATTTACCTTGCCCGTGCGAAGCGTGCTAAAGTCGCGTTTTAGGCCCTCGATGCACTTGTCGCTATGCTCTTTTTGCTTTTTGTAAATTTCATTCAGCATTTATATCCTTTACTAAAATTTTTGTCGTCGTTTTTCCGTTTACCTTAAGGCTCATTCTTACTTTATAGCGGTCGATTGGCTTGTTAAATTTAAGCGTCATCTGTCCGTTTTCAAGCTTGACCTTTTTTGTCTGCTGTCCCGTCATTGAGAAGTATCCGTGCGTCGCATTCTCGTCGGTTTTGATGATAAGTTCGCTAATCTTATTATCCTTCGGATAGTCTTGCGGAAGTATCCACTCGGCTTTTAGAAATTTGCTCGCAAGAGCGGACGGCAGGTGCGTGCCGTTCATCGCAGGGATCCTATCTAGTTCGTGCAGATCGCTATCTGCCGCGACCGCACCCGAGTTTTGGCTCAGTATCACCTCGATGCCGTGTTCTATCGCGACGTCGCGTACCCTGTCGTTATATTCACCGAAAGGATATGCAAAATATCGCGGTTTGTAGCCCATATTTTTTTCAAATTTGCCTATGCCGTCCTCAAAGTCGTTTTTTAATTTTTCCTCGTTAAGACCGACCATGTGCAAGTGACCGTAGGAGTGATAGCCGACCTCGCCGTATTTTTCGATCTCTTTGATCTGCTCGAAGGTCATAAAGTCGCCGTATTTTCGTGCGGTGGCCTCGACGTAGATCATCAGCGCAAACGGATATCCGTACTCTAAAAATACCGGTAAGCCTTTTTCGTAAAAGCTTTTGTAGCCGTCGTCTACCGTTAAAACTACCCAGTTGTCAGATACCGGCTCGCCGTTTTTTATCGCGTCCACGAGCTTTGAAAGCGGGATAACCTCGTAGCCTTTTTCTTTAAAATAATCAAACTGCTCGCGTAAATTTTTAATAGAGACATTGGTGCTCGGGTGTCTGTCGTCGTCAAATCTATGATAGTTAAAGATATGCGCGTCTGCAAATGCAAACTGTGCCGCCGCAAACAATGCAAGCGCGGAAACTAATTTTTTCATTGACGCTCCTTATTTTTGCTCGCTTGTCGGAGCCGCAGGGGCTGCAGGAGCATTAGGGGCTTGCGGAGCGACTGCCTCAGGAGCTGCAGGTAGCGACGAAGTATCGACGCTATCTATTAGAGATTTGCTGCTTTGCGTGTTGTAAACGTAGCTTAGCGCTAGAGTGTTTAGGATAAATAAAACACCCACGACAAAGGTAAATTTAGCCAAAAATCCAGCCGGTCCTTTTGCGCCAAATAGGCTTTCGTTGCTACCGCTGTACGCGCCCAGTCCGATAGAGGAGCTTTTCTGAAGCAAAACGGCGATCGTTAAAACTACCGCGAAAATAAACTGCAATACTAAAAAAAGCGAATCCATAAAAATCCTTTTAAATTTTCGAAATTAGTCGCGATTATACTAAAAAAGTTTTGAATTTGGGTTAAATTTCTTTTTCTATCTCATAAAGTTCGTAGCGCACGGTCTTAAAAATCTCGGAAATTTTAACGTCTATGAGTTTAAAACACTCCTCTAAAACCCTTGCGCTTTCTTGCGCTCGTTTGATGTTGGCGGTTTGCAAATCGTCCAAATTTAGGCGAATTTGCTCCTCTTTTAGGCTTGGTTTTAGCACGTCGTTTGCTGCGTCGCGAAATTTTATAAATTCCTTTTGCGGGATTTTTGCTTTGTGGCGGAGGGTTTTTATTTTTTTAGCGAGGGCTAGGTCGTCAAAGCCGTAACGTCTGACGTCCTCAACGACTCTAAGCCCTTCTTTTAAGCGGTTTAAATTTGCGTCTATTACGCGGTAGAGCCGCTCTTCGTTAGTCATCTCTACTAAAAATGCCTAAAATTTGAAGTAAAGAAACGAATAGATTAACGAAATCAAGATAAAGAGCGACTGCGCCCTCGATCGGAGTTTCGTAGTTGCCGCGGATGATATTTTGCGTATCGTAAAGGATATATGCGCTAAATAAAACCGCGCCCACGCTAGCAATCGCAAGCTGCAAAATCGGGCTGTGGAAAAATATATTTATGATCGCAGCCACGAGCAAGACGATAAGCGTAATGAAAAGCATCTTGCCCATCGCGGTAAAGTCTCGTTTGGTATTCATCGCAAATACGCTAAGTCCGCCGAATGCTACCGTCGTAAGCGTAAAGGCCTGAGCTACTATCGCTGCGCCTCCCGGCATCGCAAAAGTGCGTCCCAAAATAGGCGTAAGCGTAAGTCCGCTAACGAAAGTAAAGGCAAAAAGCAGGATCAAATTTAAGCCCGCTTTGCGTTTGGCAAACATTAAACCGACCAAAAGTCCCAGCTCAAGTATCACAAATAGCCAGTAGTTGTCCGCTACCGTCGCTCCCAGCGAGCTATAAAGCCCGACGTAAGCTCCGACACTGGCTGCTAAAAGCGAAGCCGCGAAAAGCTGATAGGTTTGCTTGATAAATGTGCTAAGCGCGCTTTGCGAGTATTCGCTCGCAACCTCGTGCTCTCTTGAGTTTGCATAGTTTCTGTCATATAAACTCATTTTTTCTCCTTTTTTAAATTTTGACGCAAATTTAGCCAAAAATAGGTAAATAAAATATAAAATATCGCTGAATTTGACGCGCGAAAAGCATTTTAAAAAAATTTAACGAACTTTGAAACGTTTTTGATATAATATTTTATAAATTTTTTATCGGGAAATGTAGATGCAAGGTATCTTAGACGGCGCAGTTAAATTTATGGAAGAGGATTTTTTAGAGCATAAGGAGCTTTTTGAAAGCCTGGGCGAGAAACAGACGCCGCACACTCTTTTTGTCGGCTGTATCGACTCACGCGTGGTGCCTAGCCTCATAACGAACACGGTTCCGGGCGACCTCGTCGTCGTGCGAAATATCGCAAACATCGTGCCTCCGTACCGCAAAAGCGAGGAATTTTTGGCTACGACCTCGGCGATCGAGTACGCCTTGCAATCGCTAAAC
Source organism: uncultured Campylobacter sp. (assembly GCA_963528245.1). Lineage (GTDB taxonomy): Bacteria > Campylobacterota > Campylobacteria > Campylobacterales > Campylobacteraceae > Campylobacter_A. The sequence goes on from CAURWB010000004.1 coordinate 53,363, forward strand.
GTACAAAACGTCATCATCTGCGGACATAGCAACTGCGGCGGCTGCGCGGCCTTGTGGATGGATGAGGCTAAATTTAGCAAAACGCCAAACGTAAAGCGCTGGCTTGACTTGCTGGAGCCCGTAAAAAAGCGCGTGCAAAAGCTTTTCGGCGACAATATCGCAAAAAGAGAGTGGATAACCGAGCGACTAAGCCTCGTAAATTCGTTTGAAAATTTACTGAGCTATCCAGACGTCAAGGCTAAATTTAAAGACGAGGAGCTAAAAATTTATGCCTGGCACTACATAATAGAAACGGGCGAAATCTACAACTACAACTTCGCGACGAAGAGCTTTAAACTGCTAGGAGTCGAGAAATGAGAAAAATTTTAGCCGCCGTTTTTGCGCTGTGCTTTGGCTTAAATTTACTAGCAAATACCAAAATCGACGACATAAACGCCACGGATATCCTAAGCGTCGTAAATCAAATCAACGAGGCAAACGCTCAGATCGCCGTTATCAAAGCCCAATCCGCCGAAAATAACGAAACCGCCGATAAAAACGTGCTTTTTAAAACCGTCTCGGAGAAAAAAGAAAAGCTAATCGAGCAGATCCCCTACCTCATCATGCAAATCGAAATCGACGAGGAGCAGGTGCAAAAATTTAAGCATGAAATGCAAAATTTGGAATCAAAAATCAAACGGCTAAAAAACTCGGACAATCAAAATTTATACGTCAAAAACATGCTCGAGCTTGAGCGTATGCGGCTTGACGGGCTGTTTTACTCCTCGCTTTTAAATTTAGAAAATATCTTCAAAGGAGGCGGCAAGGCCGTGGACGTAAGGCTCGCCGTCGAGGAGACGCTGCTTAGCTTTCAGACCGAGTTTTACTCGCAGTTTAAGGAGTTTAAAGATAGTCTAAACGAGGAAGCGCTCGCTGCGCACAAAGGCGAACTAGAGGCGCTAGAAGCGCACAAAAAGACGCTTGAGGAGATACTTCACTATCTGCGCGATAACGCCGAGCTGCTCACGTCAAACTACATCATCTCCGAGCTAAATTTAAAAACTGCGATAGATTTTATCAACGAAAAGGCCTCGTTTACGAGTAAATTTAACGTCGGCAAGGCGGCAATCATATTCATAGTATTTTTGTTTTTCGTCTCGTTTACGACGCTGCTTAGCAGGCTCACGCTGTGGGCTTTGATGAAATTTTTCGTCAAGCACGACTCGGATAGGCAGACCAAAGGGCGCATCGTAGAAATCATCAAGCGCCCGATGCTTCTCACTCTTATCGCCTACGCGATAGATATTTGCGTCTCGATCGCGTATTATCCCGCTCCGATGCCGATAAAATTTGCAAATTTCCTAGCGATCACTTTCGTCATCGCCGTCACTTGGCTCATACTTAGCGTACTAAACGGCTACGGCATGGTGCTCATCAACGAACTCACCAAAAAAAGCGGGCGCAAAGAGGTGATAAATTTGATCCTAAAGATCATCTATTTCATCATCTTCGTTATCGCGCTACTTATCGTGCTTAGCAAGCTCGGATTTAACGTCAGCGCCATCATCGCCTCTCTTGGTATCGGCGGCCTTGCGGTAGCTCTTGCGACTAAGGATATCTTGGCGAATTTCTTTGCTTCCGTCATGCTACTCTTTGACAACTCGTTCTCGCAAGGTGACTGGATCGTGTGCGGCGACATCGAGGGAACGGTCGTGGAGATCGGACTTAGAAAAACGACCGTGCGAACCTTTGACAACGCCCTTATCTTCGTGCCAAACTCCAAGCTAGCCAGCGATCCGATCCGAAACTGGAGCAGGCGAAAGATGGGACGGCGCATCAGGATGCTAATCGGATTAGAATACAGCGCCACGACCGAGCAGATAAAAAAATGTGTCGAAGAGATCAAGCAGATGCTAATCGACCACCCAGACATCGCAAAGGGCGACGATATGGGGTCTAAAAAGGCTAGCAGATATGACCACGGTATCGTCTCGATCGACGATTTGGCCGGTTATAAGTCGAATTTATTCGTCGTCGTGGACGAGTTTGCCGATAGCTCGATAAATATCCTCGTGTACTGCTTTTCAAAGACGATAGTTTGGGGCGAGTTTTTGGCCGTCAAAGAGGATGTGATGCTAAAAATAATGAATATCGTAGAGGCCAACGGGCTTGGATTTGCCTTCCCTAGCCAGAGCCTATACGTCGAAGAAGTGAAAAAATAATTTTAAAGGAGAGAAAATGAGCGAAGAATTTGACTACGAAGAGGAAGATCTGGATGAGGAGTACTCCGAATTTGACGACGAAAGATCCGAAAAATACAGCTATAACTACGACGAGAACGACTACGAATACGGCGACGAAGACGAAGAGGATAGCTACGAGATGTGATTTGCGCTCAAGTTCGGCTTTGCGAGGCAAAATTTGCCGGCAGGCCGAATTTGGAGCGTTTAAATTTAGCTTTTACGTGTAAATCCGGCGCGTAGCTTCAGCTAATTCTGAGCCGAATTTGGACTAATATACGAATTCGTCTTTTTTTAATTATCCCGGCAACCGCCGCCTTCAAATTTAGGCATTTATATCAAGTTTTCGGATTTTATTTAACGCCTCTAAAAGCTTGGTCACGTCCGTCCCTTTTTCTTGTTCGGCTTTGATAAATTTCTCGAAAAATTCGTGCTTTATATCCTTATAAACATAGGTTTGGCTTTTACTAGTAGCGTGGATAGGTTTAAATTTCTTTTCTTTTGTGGCGTCTGCTTGCGCTTCCTCTTTGGCCGTTTCCTCAAAGTCGCTCTTTTTTAGCGCGATTTTTTGCAGTGCGTCTCCGATGCTTTCGCCGTTTTTAAATAGGCCTTTTAGGAATTTAAAAAACTCTTTTTTACTCTCTTCGTCCGCGTAGCTCACGCGAGTTTCGAGATCTTGCCCAAGAAGCGTTATGCGCTCTTTTGCGGGCGTTTGGTCGAAATTTAGCGCGCCGTTTTTGAGCGAGATTTTTACGTTTGCATATTCGCCTAGGATTTTATTTGCCGCGTACTCGAGCCATTTATCTTTAAATTCCTCCTCGCTCATATCTGAATCCAGCAGCTTTGAGGCCTTGGCGTCCATTATCAGGCCGCTGCCGCTACGCATGCCAAGCCCTGTGCCAAACCCTCCCAGATCCACGTTAAATTTACTCAAAAACTTATCCACGTTAAAGACGTCCTGCCTAAATATATCGGATGGATCGCCCGCGTGCGCGATCAGAGCTTGCGTGCTATCTACGAAACTTTTTAGCTCGGCGGCTTTTTCTTTGCTTACCGATGAGTCAAGCCCGTTTATCTTGCCCCAGACGCTTATTTTATCGTCTCTCGTGTAGCCGCTTAGCGAAAATATCCTCCTCACGGCTACTGGCTCGTTCGGATTTAGGCCGAGCTCCTTACGCCATCCGTCCTCCAACTTATCAAACCCCATTTTCGCACCCAACCACATACTTAAATTTTTACCGGTTAGCTTCTCGGGATCAACCTTGCCTGCCCAAATTTTGAGTTGGTCGTAGTCTAGTTCGTCGGGATTTACGGTATCGTAATCAATCCGTGCCGTTAAATTTGGTGCTAAATTCGCTACCTCTTTTTCCTCGCGTGCTTTTAAATTTTGCCCGCGAGCGCCACTAAAATCGAAATTTGCATTTGCGTTAAATCCGTTTACGCCGCCTATCATCTAAAATCCTTTTAAAATTTGGCTTTTTAACGATATCGGCAAAATTTGAGGAAAATTTAGAGTAAAAGATAAGAAGTGGTATCAAATTTACGGTCGGCCGTCAAGGCGCATAGATGCTGACGAGTCGCCGTAAATTCGTGCCGCATCGCTACCGACCGGCAAACGCTAGCAAAATTTATTTTTGCTCAAAGTCTTCCCAGGGATTTATGCAGTAGGTACCGCGGCCCGCGTGTTTAGCCCTATAAAGAGCATCGTCGGCGCGCTGAAGCAGCAGGTCAAACGAGCCGTGTCCGATCTGGCCCTCTGCGATGCCCGCGCTCACGGATAGTCCGTTAAATAGCGGATTTTCTTGGCAAATTTTAAAAAATCGGTCGATCAAAATTTGCACGCGAGGCGCTATGCTTTGCATGTTTGCGCCGTCGGTAAATATCGAGATAAACTCGTCCCCGCCGATACGCACGTTCATCGCGTCGTTAAAAATCTCTTTTATCAGCTCCGAGATCGCAACCAGAGCCTTATCGCCCGCTTGATGTCCGTGCTCGTCGTTTACCTGTTTGAAGCGGTCTAAATCCATATAAAGTATGCTCATATGCGTGGTTTTTAGCTTACCCAAAAAAGCGTCTAGTTGGTTACGGTTGGCTAGTCCCGTGAGCTGGTCGTAGTGGGCTAGATGTTCGATATTTTGCAGATACTCGTACTCTTTCGTTACGTCGCGAGCGATACCGACGGTGCCGATGATCGTCTCGCCGTCAAATATCGGCGTTTTATATGTTTTTAGCTTGCTTAGTTTGCCGTCGGCCCGCATAACCTCCTCGTCAAAAAGGCAGGTCTTACGCGCTGCGACGACGTCGTCCTCGGTCTGGACGCAGACGTAGTCCGTTTGCTCGTAGACCTCTTTTGGGATATCCCAGATGTAGTAGTGATCTTTGCCCCGCACGAACTCTTTTGGCTTATTTACGACCTCGCAAAACTCGTCGTTTACCTCTAGATGTAGCCCGCCCATATCCTTAAACCAGATCATATCGGGAGACGAGTTTATCAGCGTTTGTAGCCAAGTTTTTTGCAGCCACGCCTCTTTGCGCTCGGCGATCAAATTTAGCGCTTTTTCAAAGTAGAAGTCGTCTAAATTTGCAGCTTGCGGCCAAATTTCGTCGGCGGCATCTTTTTGCTCGCTCGTTATCTTTGCGGTATCCTTTGCGTAAATCGCCAAAAAGCCGTTTTCTCCGATACGTTTTTTTAGCTCGGGTAAATTTAACCCGCAATCTTCGCTTGCGATGATTAGGTATTGGTGCTCGTCTGGGATGGGCGCAGGGATGTCGTAGGCGCTTTTTATGAGCTCAAATTTATGCTCAAAGCGCGGTTTGGGCGGTATTTTGTTGTATTGTTCAAATTTATTTTTTACATCTTGGGTTAAACAAATATGCAGTCTGACGCGGTACATGATTTCCCCTTTATTTTTTGGTTATGGTACAGCAGGATAGCTTTAACGAGGCTTTCGGGTGGATTTAAGGTACGGAATCAAAATAAATTTATAAATATCGACGGTTAAATTTGGGGGCAAATTTTATGAAAAGAAAGTGGCAGGCTTTGCTAAATTTATAAAATTTGACAAAGCCTACCGTAACCATAAAAACATCAAAAAATTAGGCCCAAACAAAATGCGGGCAACTAAAGGGGCGCATAATTTACGGACCGACCGCCGAGCTGTACAGGCCCGGGCGGCGCCGTAAATTTGCAAATTTAAATCAGCCTCCGTACATCAGCCTCGGTAGCCAAAGCGAAATCTCCGGGATATACGTCACTAAAATAAGCCCGATAAATAGCGTCAAAGTCCACGGCAAGCACGCGACGATGACGTCTTTTAGATTCATGCCGGTTAGGCCGCTGGCGACGAATAAATTTAAGCCCACAGGCGGCGTGATCATGCCGATTTCCATATTCACAATTAGCAGGATACCGAAGTGTACCGGATCCACGCCTAGCGCGGTTGCGATCGGTAGCAGTAGCGGCACCATGATCATAACGACCGATGAAGGCTCCATAAACTGTCCCATGATGAAAAGCAGGATGTTTACGATGATTAAAAAGCCTATCTTTCCGATATTTGCGGCTAGGATGCTATCTGCTATCGTTTGCGGGATGTTTTCGCTAGTTAGCAGGTATGCGAACACGACCGCGTTTGCGATGATGAAAAATATCATCGCTGTCGTGATAGCAGACTCCAGGCAGATGTCCCACAGGTCTTTAAATTTGATATCTTTATATACAAATAGCGAAATAATCAGCGCATATATCGCGCTCGCCGCCGCAGCCTCGGTCGGGGTGAAAATGCCGCCGTAGATACCGCCGATAACGACTACTACGATTAACAGCGCCCAAAACGCTTTGCCGAATTTTTTTACTCGCTCGCTCCAAGGCTCGGGCGTAGTAGCTTTAAATCCAAGCCTTTTTGCTCCGATATAAGTCTGCGCTATCATCATACCGCCTAGCATCAGCCCCGGCACCACGCCCGCCATAAATAGCTGCGCGATACTGACCTCGGCCGTCACGCCGTAAACGATCATAACGACCGAAGGCGGTATGAGGATGCCTAGAGAGCCCGCGGTCGTGATGCCGCCCACGGCGTACTCTTTTGGATAACCCGCTTCTTTGATAGCGACGAACATGATGGAGCCTATCGCTACGACCGTAGCAGGCGAGCTACCCGAAACCGCGGCAAATATAACGCACGCAAATATCGCGCTCATCGGCAGGCCGCCAGGCAGGTGTCCGACCATGGATTTAGCAAAATCTATAATGCGTCTAGCAGAGCCGCCCTTGCTCAGTAAATTTCCGGCTAGGATAAACATCGGGATCGCCATGAGGGCAAATTTATTGATACCGTCAAAGATAAGCTGAGGTATCGTCGCGACGTCAAGATCCGTGAAAAGAAGCATCGTGATAACCGTACTGGCTCCAAGCGAAACGGCGACGGGAACGCCTATAAGCATGAGGCCAAACAGCGATATAAATAAAAATGCGATGGTCATAGGCTCTCCTTAGCTTTTCTTGACCGAGTCGCGTATCATCTCGGCTTCGTTATTTACGATGACTTTATCCGAAGGCGTCATAGCGATCTGGTAAATTTTCTCTCCGGCGCGGTAGCTGGCACCCAAAAACGCTATCGGAAGCACTAGCATCGGCACCCACTGCGGCACGCCTAAATCCACGCTCATGAAATCAAGCTCGATCATCACCTGCAGATACTGCACGCTATAAACTACGATAAACATCAAAAATACCGTCGTTAGGATGTTTGCGAAGATGAGATAGGCCTTGGCGATAGGAGCGGGAAATCTCTCGATCAAAATCGTAACCGAGATATGTATGCCTTTTCTAAAACCGTAAGCAGCGGCAAAAAACGCCGACCAGATAAAAAGATAGTTGGTTAGCTCGCCCGCCCAGGACCAGCCCGTGTTAAAGCAGTATCTCATCACTACGTTAACAAAGGCTAGCAGCGTGCCTGCGGCGATGCCTAGCACCGCTACGGTTTTGTTTACCGAGGCGATGCCGACATCTAAAATCTCAAAAAATTTACCCATAAAAGCCTACTTCGTATTTATCGTTTTTTCTATCAAATCTTGACCGATCACGTTGTAGAAGTTAGGATAAATCGGCTTCATAGCCTCTGCCCATTTGCCCTTTTGATCGGCATTTAGCTCAATGATCTCAAGCTTTTTGCTTTCGCCGGCAAATTTTTTAAGCTCGCTTAAAATATGCTCTTCTTCTTTGGCCGTCTCTTCGCGCTCATAAGCCGTAGCCTCTTTTAGAGCTTGCGTTACGTGAGCCTTCATATCATCAGGCAAGCCTTTCCAAAATTTCTCGCTCATAACGACTAAATATCCCAAATATCCGTGGCCTGATAGCGTTAGAGAGCTTTGCGCCTCGTAAAATTTGGAGTTGTAGAAGTTTGATAGCGGGTTTTCGGTCGCATCGACTACGCCTTGTTGAAGGGCCGGATAAACCTCCGAAAACGGCAATACTTGCGGGTTGCCGCCCACGACTTTGATCTGCTCTTCAAGCACTTTTGAGCTTTGGATGCGGAATTTTTGTCCCTTAGCGTCCGCAGGCTCTACGATAGGCTTTTTGCTCGAGCTAAAGTGTTTAAATCCTGCGTCCCAAAAATCAAGCGCGATGAAGCCTTTTTTAGCGATCATATCTTTTAGAGCTTGTCCGACTTCGCCGTCTTGAACAGCGTAAAGATGAGCGTTGTCTCTAAAGATAAACGGCAGATCAAATAGCTGAAACTGCGGCACTATCGGCGTAAATTTAGAAAAACTAGGCGCCGCCATCTGTACGTTACCCAGCTTTAGCGCAGCAAAAACTCTATCATCGTCCATTAGCGATGCGGCCGGATATACCTCGACTTTGATCGCTCCGCCACTAAGCTCGCCGACTCGTTTCGCAAAAAAATCGGCAGCCTTGCCTTTTGGCGTAGAGGCGGCCACGACGTGGGCAAATTTGATCGTGTATGTTTTGCCTGCGGCAAACGCGCTTCCGGCCAGCGCGCAAGAAAGAAGCAGTGCGGAAAGTAACTTAATTTTCATCTGTGATCCTTTTTAAAAGATTAGCTAATTCAGCTAGGTGCAATTATAATTCATAAAAAAGCGGCTGCGTGAAAATGTTTCGACTTTTTGCAATAAATTTCAAATTTATGTGTAGATAAGTAACAATATCTCAAATTTGACCGTCAAATTTGAGTGCAAGCCAAGGTAAAATATAACGCTAAAAAGATTAAATGTTACGAAAATACACATTATTTTTGTCAAATTTGATATTTTCGCGCGGCGAAACGAATAAAATTTGATAAAACGGAAGCATCGGCGGGTTTGTTTGCGCGTTAATAAATTAATTACTATTTTATTGCTATAATACGGATAAATTTTATTACAAAGGAAAAATTATGTTTGAACTTAGAAAACTGCCTTTCGATCCGAAAGCAAATGCCGTCGTAAGCGAGGAAACCTGTAGCTACCACCACGGCAAACACCACCAAACCTATGTCAATAACCTAAATAATTTGATAAAAGGTACCGAGTTTGAGGGCGCTAGCCTCTTTGATATATTAGTAAAAAGCTCAGGCGGCGTGTTTAACAACGCAGCTCAAGTCTATAACCACGACTTTTACTGGGATTGCATCGCGAAAAAAAGCCTAATGAGCGACGAGCTAAAGGCGCGCCTAGAAAAAGATATTCCAAATTTTAAAGAGGAGTTTTTAAAAGCTGCTACTACGCTTTTTGGCTCTGGCTGGGCGTGGCTGGTCTATAATCCAAAAGAGGATAAACTACAAATCGTACAAACTAGCAACGCGCAAACTCCGGTAACGGACGGTCTTGTGCCGCTTCTAGTCGCGGACGTTTGGGAGCACGCATACTACGTCGATCACAGAAATGCGCGCCCTGCGTATTTGGAGAAGTTGTTTGAAAATATCAACTGGGATTTCGTCTCGAGCGCTTACGAGTGGGCGCTAAAAGAGGGGCTAAATTCGGTTAAATTTTACGTTTCCGAGCTTCACGGCGGCGCGAAATCTTGCTGCGGTTGCGGCTGCCATTAATGCCAAAAATTCGCTGATATTGCGAGTTTTTAGGTGCAGCCATAAATTTGTGGCGGCTTATTTTTCTAAATAAGCGTAAGTCCGCGAGTAAACTTAGCTTTGAACGAGGACTCCTTCTTGGCTAAGTTTACTTTATATAAACTATTTTGAAGTAATATTCGAGTCTCATTTCACAAAAAAGGACGAAAATGAAGAAGTTTTTAGTTTCATCTTTGGCGGCTTTTGCTGCAGTTGCTATGCTTAGCGGTTGCCACGCGCACAAAAGCGAGAGCGCAAACAAAGCACAAATCACCAAATCAGAAGCTGAAGTGATTAAATTTACGGGCGTAAACGACCCGAAATATGTCGTTAGACTAAGCTCTACCGATAAATTTAACACAGCCCTGCTAGAAGACAGCAAAGGTCACAAAATCAACCTTAAAAACGCAGTCACGGCAAGCGGCGTAAGACTAGCGAACGACGATATCGGTACAGAGATAACGTTTAAACGCGGCGAAGGTATCCTAAACCTTGCAAAAGGCGGCGAGGATATTTTCTTAAGATACGACGAATAAAAACTTTCCCGCCGAATTTTACGGCGGGGCTCTCTCCTGCTCAAATTTATCAAATTTAACTCCCGCAAAATCTCGTCAAATTTGAACTTTCGCTTGCTTTTCATCTTTCTTTCAAATTTGCTCAAATTTAATATCTCTTATCAAAAATGGCTTTGTATTAAATTTTAATAGCCCTCTATAAAATGCCCAAATATACGCGATTTAAAAGTGATTTTAAACTTAAAAATGACATTTTTAAAATGCCCGGAGAGCAAATTTCGGTCACTAAATTTTAAGCCAACTTTGCTAAAGCATTAGATATACTTCCGAAATTTTTTGTTAAAAAGTAGCTGGAGGGCGGGTGGATGAAATTTATATTAAAGCGTGATGGAACAAGACAAGAATACCTCCCGTATAAAATCCAAGACGCCATCAAAAAAGCCTTTGAAAGCGAGTCCAAAGAGTACGACGACAAGGTCTTTTTAGACGTGATGGGGCACGTGTTTGACAGCGAAGTTTTGAGCGTCGAGGACGTGCAAGACTACATCGAAAAGGCGCTTTTTAACGCGGGACACTTCGACGTGATGAAGAGCTTTATGCTCTACCGCCACACGCACAAGCTTCAGCGCGAGCAAATTTTAGGACTAAACGAAGATACGACCTACATCAACTCCACCCAAACGATCAGCGAGTACATCAACGGTACCGACTGGCGCATCCTGGCTAACTCAAATACCAGCTACTCAAACGCGGGTCTCATCAACAACACCGCAGGCAAGGTCATCGCCAACTACTGGCTAGATAAGGTGTATAGTAAAGAAGAGGGCCTCGCGCACCGAAACGGCGACTATCACATCCACGACCTAGACTGCCTCACGGGCTACTGCGCAGGCTGGAGCCTTAGGGCGCTTTTAAACGAGGGTTTTAACGGCGTGCGCGGCAGGGTCGAGAGCAAGGCGCCCAAGCACTTCCGCGAAGCGCTATATCAAATGGCGAATTTCTTAGGAATTTTACAAAGCGAGTGGGCGGGCGCGCAGGCGTTTAGCAGCTTTGACACCTATCTTGCGCCTTACGTTTTCCGCGACAAGCTAAGCAATAAAGAGATCAAAAAGGCGATAACGAGCTTTATCTTTAACCTAAACGTGCCGGCTCGTTGGGGCCAGAGTCCGTTTACTAACGTAACGATCGACATCACCTGCCCGTCCGATCTGCGCGACCAGATACCTACGCGCGAGGATAGGCATATATTTAGCGATCTAGAGGATGAGGGGCTTGCTAAGGAGGCCGCCAAACGCGGCTTTAACAAGCTAACCGATATGACCTACCGAGCCTTTGAGCCCGAGATGAACCGCATCGACAAGGCGTTTTACGAGATTATGACCGAGGGCGACAAGTGCTCGCAACCATTTACTTTCCCGATACCTACCGTAAATATCACCGAGGATTTCGACTGGGACAGCGAGGTGGCGAAGGTGCTTTTTGAAAACACGGCAAAAATGGGCTCGAGCTATTTTCAAAATTTCGTCGGCAGCCAGTATACGACCGATGAAAACGGCAACCGCGTCGCAAACGACAAGGCCTATAAGCCGGGCCACGTGCGCTCGATGTGCTGCCGCTTGCAGCTAGATTTACGCGAGTTGCTAAAGCGCGGCGGAGGGCTGTTCGGCAGTGCGGAGATGACCGGTAGTATCGGCG